>CADAYJ010000012.1 GCA_902792115.1 uncultured Ruminococcus sp.
CTTCATCTGCCTTCATCTGCCTTCAGATTACTTATTATTCTTGATTAGCATAATTTTAACCCCGTATTCTTTCCGAATACGGGGTTAATCTACAAGCTGAGAGACGCTTACGAGCGTCTCTTTTTTCTCAGTATTCTAATGTCGTCGCCGAAGAACGTCATGTAATGATTGTCGCCTACAAGCCGTGAGACGAGACGGTCGGAATAATTCTTCTTCATCTCGCCGAGCGTGAGATTTGTGTTGATGATCGTCGGCTTTTCGCGCACGAGACGCGCATTCACGAGGTTGTACACTGCCGTCTTGTTGAACGGCTTCGGGTACTCGGTTCCGAGATCGTCCAGGATAAGAAGATCGCACTGTTCAAGGCGGTCTGTCATTTCGTGATCGTGCGTATATGAGAAATTCTCCTTTTCGAGGACGGAAAGCAGATCGGGCGCAGAGCCGTAAATAACGCCGAAGCCCTTCCCTATCACCTCGCGCGCTATCGCTAGCGAAAGGTGCGTTTTTCCAAGCCCCGTTGCGCCCTCCATCAGGATAGAACGGCTTCCCGCGCCGAATTCCTCGGCGTATTTTTTGCAGAAATTGTACACGCGCTCCATCTGCCGGTACGGAGTCGGTGAATCCGAAGCTCCGCTGTCCTTGTAATACGAGAGATCGAAGCTCTGAAAAGAAGAGCTTTCGAGCGGAAGCGGCGAACGTGAATTAAGCTCGCCGTACGCCGTGTCGCGCAGCAGCTTTTTCAGGCAGCCGCACATTTTGCCCTCAACGTACCCCTTGTCGCGGCACTCAGGGCAGAAATAGCGCTCCTCCAGATCCTCCGGAGTGTAGCCCTTCGTCGCAAGAAGCTGTCTCAGCTCTTCCTGCGTTTTAAGATTTTCGTCGCGCAGCCCTTCGAGCACCGTCTTTGTGTCGCCTCCGGCAAAAACAGCCTTTGCCGCCGATACTCCCGACTGCCTGAGCCGCTTTTCAAGCTCGTCAACACCCGGCAGCTCCTTTGTTATGCGCTCGCGGCGCGCCTCCGCGTCCGTAAAAGCGCGGTGGCGCCTGATCGCAAGCTGCTCGTTTGCCTTTTCGTAAATATCCTTTCCGTAGCCCATTCATATACCTCCCTATTCGCTAAGCAGACCGAGTCCGCTGAGGTCGTTGACGTCGAACGACGAATGCCCGTCGGAGCCGCTGTCTGTGCCGCTGTTCTTTTTGCGTGAACGTGCGCGCGCTTCATCTACGGTACGCACACCCTCGTCGTGCCAGTTTTGAAGGATCGTCGCGACGTATTTCGGGATAAACTTCCCCTTCGCGTCAACGCAGACGTCGTAAGCCTCCTTGATAAGCTCGGAGCCGAGCTTCCACTCGTTTATCCAGCGGTCGTAAAGCTCCTCCTCCGTCTTGCTCGCCTTTCGGAATTCCAGCCCAAGGATAGTCTGCACCTTGCGGTATGCCTCCTTGCGCTCCTCCAGACGGCGTATTTTCTCGTCTGCCTGTTCGATCGTCAGAATGCCCTCCTTAGCCCACGACGCACCGAGCATCGCTACATGGTTCATTCCCTTGTGGTTCTCAACGCAGTACGTCAGCAGCATCAGAATGACCTCGCACGGCAGCGCGTCGTTGTCATGCAGCATGATAAGCACGCCGTTGTCGTTACCGGAAAGCGGACGTCCCAGAATATACTGCGCCTCGTTAAGCAGCGACTCGATCTCCTTGTCCTCGCTCACGCGCTTCGCTACGTATATCGGATCGGGGCGCAGAGGACGCGCAACGACGGTATCGGACGGCTTGTCCTTCGCAGGCTCCAAAGCAGGCTTTTCCTCCCTCTGCTCCGCAGTCTTCGGCTCGGGAACAGGCTCGGGCTGCGCCGGCTTTTTCCGTTCGGCGCGCGCGGCCGCCGGCTGCCCCTGCTTCGGAGTAATCTCTCCGTCGTTGACAGCGATAACTCCGAACGACGACCAGATTGACGTCGTAGGTGTCCATATTTAGCGCCGCCGCGATATCGCTCTCCGAGAAAGCGCTTCCGCTGCTGCGAAGGATATACAGCAGCACCTTCAGCTGCGCCGATCCCGCTATTTTCAGATATTTATCCACAACGTCCGTAGGGACGGCGAAGACGCTGCCCCAACAGCCGAGATTTACCGTATAATTCATAATCTGCCCCTTTGCCGATATGCTATGTATAAATTGGAACGCGCAGCGCTCCGATCCATACAATTAGCGTCGGTTCCTTTGTAATACTCAAAATCATTCATAATCATTATACCACACTTCGCTCAAAATGAAAACAGCCGCGGCGGAATATTTTTTCGGTAAACAGCATACAATGTTACAAACGCAAAAGGGAGCGCAGGACGCTGCCCGCAGGCGAAGAAAAAGGAAGCTAAGGAGCGTGTGTACTGTATGAGAGCGAGCGAACGTGTCGGGAAAGCAAGCGCGCTGATATTCGCAGCGCTGATGTCTGTGTTCGGAACGGTCTGCACCTGCGGACGAATAGCCTCGGCAGCCGGTGCAAGCCGCGCACTTACCGCGACGGCAGGGCTTGCGATGGTCGAAAATGCCGCGTCAACGGACTTTGACAAAGCCCCGAAAGCGAAGTCCGAAGGCTCCATGCCCGAGCCGGACGACACGTATACGTTTATCGACTCCGACGAGGACACCGAGCTTGCCGACCTCTCCCACGACTCCGACGAAGACCACACGGGAGAGGACACGTACCTGGTGACCGAGAGCCTTTTCAGAGAATCGAACATGAGCTACGGCGGCTTCTACGTCAAGAACGCTACCGATCTGAGCCTTGACCTTCGCGGTTTTCTGAACGCGAAGCTGCCGTTTTCATACGAGGAAACGAAGGAGCCGCAGGTGCTGATCGTCCACACGCACGCAACGGAGTCGTACATGGACAGCGACCTCGGCTACTACTACGAGAGCTTCTACCCGCGCAGCACCGACGACAAGCGAAACATCGTCCGCGTCGGCGACGCGATATGCGAGAGTCTGGAGAAGGAGGGCGTCGCCTGCGTTCACTGCACGGAGCACCACGACGATCCCTCCTACCTCGGCGCGTATGACAACAGCGCCGATTCGATAAGCGAATACATGGAAAAATACCCTTCTATCAAGATAATTCTCGATATTCACCGCGACAGCATAACGACGGAAGAAAACGAAAAAATAAAGCCGACCTTCACGTACGGCGGCGAGAAGGCGGCTCAGATCATGATAATGTGCGGCAACGACAACTACGGCTACTACGATTTCCCCGACTGGGAGCAGAATATGAGCCTCGCCGTCAAGCTGCAAAGCACCGCCGAGAACGACTACCCGGGAATGACGCGCCCTCTATATTTCGGCAACTTCATGTACAACATGAACATGGCGCCCGGCTCGCTTCTGATCGAGATCGGAACGGACGCGAACACGCTCCCCGAGGCTGTCCGCTCCGGAAAAATGCTGGGCACAGTGATCGCCAAGGTGCTGAAAGCAGGCTGAGACGTTTATCTCAGCCTGCCTTTTTAATGTTGATCTGCGGTCACTCGTAGTCTTCCTCTTCTCCGCCGCCGTAATCCTCCTCATAACCGTTGCCGCCGTCATCGCCGTAGTCATCGCCGCCGGCATTCGCGCCGCCGTCCTCGTCGGAGTGTTCAACTACGCCGACCTGGTTGTTGATTCCGACGTCGTAGATATATTCCGGCTCGCCGCTTTCGGAGTCGGTGGAATCGCTGTCGGAGCCTTTTTTCTTATCGTTCTTATCGGAGTCCGAATCGGAATCCGAATCGGAGTCGGAGCCGGGTGCGTTGTCCTTGAGGTCGCCGTGCGTCGCCTGTGTGCGAAGCGATTCAAGCGTATAAACGCGCGTGTCCGTAACGGTGTATGTATTCATCAGGTACAGCACATCCGTGATCCCGAATTCATTTATCATCTCGATCATGTTCGCTTTAAGGTAGTCGTACGACACGACGTAGATCTGCGAGAACGAGCTTGTGAGGAAGGTGGGAAGCACCGTCCCGTATTCGTCCTTGACAAGCAGCAGCTTCCTTTCATTGTTCACCTTCGTATCGAGGCGCAGGCAGTAGAATCCACCCTTGTAATAGCCCTCCTGAAGGCTTTCCGGGTACTCGGAGTAGAACTTGTCAACAGCGGCATACTCAAATTCCTCGTTGTAGTAGTTCGTCGTAAAGGAGGCCTTGGGCGCGTAGTAGCTGAAGCTGTCGGGCTGCTCCTTGAAATCGGCGTAAGCCTGATCGCCGCAAAGCGCAGAAAGGTCGCCTACGTATTCCTTCTCCGTGGTCTTGGTATATTCGGAGATATCGGCATATGGTACGCCTGCCGCCTTCGCGAAGACCTTCCCGGCGTAGTATGCGCCGAGCGGAGTCCAGCGGCTGTCCGTTCGGTAGTAGATATCCTCGGCGTTGTGGTTTTTGAGCGTCGGGAGAACATCAACCTGCTGTACGCCGATGAGCATCGACTTCACGCTCGCGATGATCTCCTCCTGGCTGTCGATCCTGTATCGCTCGTTGGCAGGGCAGTACAGCTCGCACGCCGTCGGAACGATCATCGAATACATCTTCACCTTCGGACTCACGGATTTCTTCTGCTGGTTCAGCTCGTTTGCGTAAAATTCGAGGCAGCCGGTTCCGAGCGTCATTACATACGTCTCCATGCCGCGCTTCTTGCCGTCCTGCTCCGCTACGATTATCGAGCCGGATTCGTAGCACGCTGCGTCCTCCTTGTCATAATCCTTGTGTTCGCCGATATCAGGCTCTTCGGCAGGCTCCGACTCCGCGGGCGCGGACGAAACGACCGGCTGGGAGGAAACGACGGAGGCGTTCTCCCCTTCACTTCCCTTTTTGCAGCCGGCAAACGACGCCGCAAGCACGAGCGCGAGCGCAGCCGCTGCAAGCCTAATGCTTTCTCTTTTCATATACACGATCTCCTTTTCCTTTCACTTATGGAACACCAGTAAAAAACGAATGACGTTCGGGGAATTATTTCAGGCAGCAGACCGCAAGCGAAAAGCTGCCGTAGTCACAAAGGCAGTAAAGCCCCTCTCTGTTTGAAAAGCGCCCTGTGAGCCTGCCGTCAAAGCCCCTGATGTCGAATGTGATCTCGTCCATAGGGAATGCCATACCCATGCCGATTGCCTTGATGTAGCTCTCCTTTAGCGACCAGAGATTGATAAATGTGCGCTGCGTATCGCCCGAAGCGGCAATATAATCAAGCTCACTGCCTCGGCACAGCTTTCGGACAAGACCTTCCTTTATCGGGCGGTACACCTGAATATCGACGCCGACCGGCACACTGCACACTGCCGCTGCGGCGTAGTCTCCGCTGTGACTGATATTAAAATTCACGGCGCTGTCAGGGAAATACGGCTTCCCGTGTTCGCCAAGCTCTATCATCATCGAGGCGGAATCAAGCCCGTATGCGTCCCGGACGGCGAATCCGAGAAGCTCGCGCCCGTTTTGCGTTTCCGCTTTTTTTCTGCCTCCGCGCTCAATGCCGGAATAGTCGTATTTACCTATATAGACGCGGCAGCTCATAACTGCTCACCCAAGGACGGCTTTACGTATACCGTTCTGTTCTTAACGAAAATAACGGAGCCGGGACGCGCGCCCTGCGGCTTGCTCACGTTGCGGACGAGCGTGTAATCGACAGGCACCTGCGAGCCGTCCTTTGCTCGGCTGTGGTATGCGGCGATCGCTGCCGCCTCCATGATACTCTCCTCGCCCGGCTGCCTGCCGTCCGTTACGAGTATCGTGTGAGATCCGGGGATATCCTTCGTGTGAAGCCAGATGTCGTTCTTCGCGGCAGTTTTGAGCGTCAGCTTGTCGTTCTGACGGTTGTTGCGCCCGACGAGAACGGTGAATCCCTCCGACGTCCTGAACTCAAGCGGCGGAAGCGGCTTCTGCTCTTTGTTCTTACCCTTCGGCGCTTTGATATAGCCCGTCTGCACAAGCTCCGCGCGTATCTCCGCAAGCTCTCGCTCCGTCTGTGCGCGCGTCAGCGAGTCGAAGACGTTGTCGAGGTATTCAAGCTCCTGCCGCGCAAGCGCTATCTGCTCTCCCAGCACCTGCTCCGCCGTCTTCGCCTTGCGGTATTCCTTGTAATACTTCTGCGCGTTCTGAGACGGTGTTTTCGCGGGATCAAGCGCCACGCGGAGAGATGCCATGTTTTCGTCGTAAAAGTTTTCCAGGATCGCGAAGGGCGCGCCCTTCTCTATCTTATACAGATTCGCCTGGATAAGGTCGCCGCAGACGCGGAGATGCTCTCTGTCAGCGCATCTTTCAAGCTCCGCCTGCTGCGTATTGATCTTTCGGGCGCAGCGCTCCGAGGCGTTCGTTATCAGCTTCAAAAGATCCTGAGACTTTGCGCGCATACGCTCCTGACGGTCGCGCTCGTCATAGAAAGCGTCGAGCAGAGACGAAAAGCTCTCGGCTTTTTTTACGGTGTAGAGCGTCCCGTACTGCGTGATCTCTGCAAACGACATATCCTTCGGTCTGCCGTTCTCGTCGAATAACGTATACGGTGCGCCGCGAAGCTGCCTTACGTCCTCCGTCAGCTTGCCGATATAATACGAAAGCCTGTTTTTGTAATTCGAGGTCAGCCTGTCGGAATAGACGGAGTCGTCGCTGCCGCATATCCTGTAAGCGATCTCACGGCTGACGACCGGCGAAATACCGAGCACCGTTTTGAGGATCGCCTTGTCGAGCTTTTCGCAGCACGACGTGATCTTTTTTACAATATCCTCCGGCTCACACGTCAGAACGGACATCTTGTCCTGCTGCGGCGGCAGCTCGTATTTCATTCCTGGAAGCACTATCCTCTGCGACGTCATCGACGGATCGACACGTTTCAGCGCGTCAATGACGTTTTCCTCCGAATCGAGAAAAATCACGTTTGAGTACCGCCCCATGATCTCGCAGGCAAGTGTGCAGCGCACCTCATCTCCAAGCTCGTCCGTCGCATCGAAGTCTATCATTACGATACGCTCCAGACCGGGCTGGCGAACGCCTCTTATCTTAGCGCCCGACAGCTTCTTCCTCAGCAGCATACAGAGCATCGGCGGAGTCGCCGGGTTTTCCGGAGCGCTGCGCGTAAAGCTGACTCTCGGAGAATTCGCACGGGAGCTTATCAGCAGCTTCCGCGTCCCCTCCAGCGTTCGCAGGTTGAGCACAAGCTCGTCCTTGTTCGGCTGATGTATCTGAGACACACGCGCGCCGCTTAGTGCATCGCGAAGCTCATTTGCAAGAAAGCGCACGAATACGCCGTCAACGGCCATCTGCGCCGCCTCCCTTCCTTCTATCATGTGTAACATATCTATTATACAACATAGCCCGGAAAATTTCCACATTTATTTATTGTGAAAAGCGGAAAAGTTGCCGCTCCGGCAGCACTTCGGCAATGCGTAGGCGCCCCCTCTTCTCCGAGGGGACGCCGCTATGTTATGATGTTAAGATGTTTTGACCTGTGATCACTGCTCAAGCACCTTCTGGATATGCTCGCAGTTGCGATCGTTGAACTCGAAGCGGAGCGAGCCTTCGTTGAGAACGACTACGCTGTTCTGCGGAACGGTGTACTTGCGGAGGATCTCCTTGTAGTTGACGATCTCATAGTCCGCTACGACGTTGACGTTTTCGCCGAAGAAGCGCTTCATTTCAAACTCGTCGCTGAATACAAGCACCTTCTTCATTCCGTTCTTGTCGTCGATAGTGATCGGGCGAAGGTCGCTTCTGTCGCGGCCGTACATCGGGAGAACGTATCTCGCCGTTGTGAATTCGCGGATCATGCGCTTCTCGAGCGAACGCACCTCAGCTTCCTTGTTCGGATTGGAGGACTTGATCTGGAGCTTCTGGAAGAGCGTCGTCATGCTGAACATCAGCTCGGGGTTCATGACGGGGATCTTCACGTAGTCTCTCTCGTAAACGTCGAGCATCTCGGAGATGCGGTTCGTCTGGATAATGATCCAGTGTCCCGTCTCATCAAGGACAAGATCTTCGATGCCGTGACGTCTGTACTCAAAGAGCATATTGTAGATATCCTTTGTGCGGTACTCCTGGAGGTATACCTTGATATTTGCCTTTGCGAAGTTCTCTACGGACTTCTCTGCAAGGTACTTATCGGAGAAGATATGGCCCTTGTTGTTGCCGTCAATGAGGATATGCCTTGTGTG
Source organism: uncultured Ruminococcus sp. (assembly GCA_902792115.1). GTDB lineage: Bacteria > Bacillota > Clostridia > Oscillospirales > Acutalibacteraceae > RUG592. Next base: position 8,159 of record CADAYJ010000012.1, read on the forward strand.
CGCGTCAAACTCTGCGTACATCACATCGGCGTTTGCGATCATCTTTGCGAGATCACGGTAGCAAGTGTCCAGCTTATCGCGCAGCTCCTTTGCCGCCATCGCGTCGCTCTCAACATCAAGCGAGCGCTGCGTAGCCTTCGTCTTTGCAGCCTGATCCTGGATCGTCATGCCGCCTCTGCGCTGCTGCGATCCCTGTCCGGAAACGTCGCCGTACATCAGACTCGAAAGGTCAAACATATCGTTCTTCCTGTCGTTCTCATGAGCAAGCTCGTTGAGGACGGTGTTCACGCCCTTTGTCCTTGCCTCTGTCGGCTTCGTTGTGATCGGAGCCGCGCTTACGATACCGTCGGAATACGGAGTCGCCATGATCTCGTCCTCGGGAACGTCCTCGATAAAGAGCGGCTTCGATACCTTGAACGCCTTCTTTACCTTTCCGCCCTCGATGCCCTCGGATACGGAGCTGATAACGAGACCGTCAGGGTTCTCCTGAGCGTCAAGCTGGCGCTTTGCAGCCTGCTGAGCAGGAGACGGGATCGTCTTCGGTGCCGGCGGAACAGTTGCCGGAGCAGCGGCGGACTGATTTACGGAAGGCATATTATAATCGAACGAACGCTTCTGCGCCGACTCGTAAATGCTCTTCTGCTGCATTCCGTTGCCCTTGGCTATCTGATTGCTGCCGTATATATTTGTTTTCTTGAAATCGTTGTTGGGAAGCTCGATCGGAGGCTTCTCCGGCGGCGCTCCCTGCGGTCTGTAATAGCTGCTCGGAGCCGCTTCCTCAGGCTCGAATACGTCGCTGTCTGCCAGACCGGAAAGGTCGAGGCTCGGAAGATCCGGCGAATCGCTGTTGAGGTTCATGCCTGCAAGAGGAGACTTCTTGTCTTCTTCGTCGCTGAAGAAGATGCCGCCGCCTGCCGGCTTCTTCAGGTTCGCTGCGACCGCTGCCGCTGCTGCAGGAGGTGTGAATCCGCCCGGCTTGTTTGCGAACGCTGCCGCTGCTGCCGGCGGGATACCGAATGCCTTTGCAGCCTGAGCCGTCTCGGCCTTCGCCTTTGCCTCGGCAGCCTTTGCCTTTGCCTCAGCCTCTTCCTTTTCCTTCCTTGCAGCTTCAAGCTGCGCTTCCTCTGCCTTCTCCTTGGCCGCTATCTCTGCCTTAGCCGCTGCTGCGGAGGCTGCATCCTTCTCCGCTCTCTCGGCTCTTTCATTAGCTGCAGCTCTTGCGGATTCCGCTGTCTGAGCGGCCTTGATAGCCTCCTCTGCCGCAGCCTTGGCTTCCTCCGCCGTGTGTACTGCGTCGTCGAGAGCCTTCTTAGCCTGTGCAAGCTCTGCCTTGGCTTCCTCTGCTTCTCTTGCGGCCTGCTCGGCAGCCTGCAAAGCTGCGTCTGCGCGGGTTCTCTCCTCTGCGAGAGACTTCTCCGCCGCCGCCTTGACTGCCTCGATCTCCTCGCGCTCCTTCGCTGCCTTCTCCTCTTCGCGTCTGATCTTTTCCTCGTCCTCGAGGTCGAACGGGTTGACATACTCGTCGATCTTAGTCCTGCGCTCGTCGTTCTCGTCTACAATAGACTTGTCGTAATTCGGCTTTGCGCCCTTGAGGATCGTCTTGTTCATGATAAATCCAAGGCTCGACGGGTTGATGATATAGTGAGTAACGTCGTGGAACGCAAGCAGCCTTGTCTCGATCTCGTAAAGACCTCTGAACGGCATACCTACGCTTCTCGCCTCGGTGAAGTCCGTAAATACGGGGCAGAAGTTATTTTTGCCGTCCGTAAATGTGAGGGGCTTGAAGTCGTCTATATTCTCGTCGGTTATCTCTGTGATATCCTGATTGAGTGCGTATGTGTAAACCTTGCTGCCGAGGAACGACTCTGCGATCGCCGAGCGCAGTCCGTCGTCTCCCTTCTGCATAAAGTTGAGCACCTTGAAGTACAGCTTCGGAGCGATAACGCCCTCGCTCTTGACGTGGGGATCGAAGTCCTCCGGAGCATACACGTGACTTCTGTCGTTGTTTACAATGATCTTCTTGAGACCGAAGCGCTTGAGGTCGTCAAAGAACGCGCCCTTTTCGTCGATCTCCTGAGCGATCGTGTCCTCGATGCCAAGCTCTGCCGCACGTTTTACAGTGCACACGTTTACGCAGAATTCGTCGTCAAGGTACGGGTAGTTCGTTATAAGCGAATATGTGCAGTAGATCTCCGTAGCGCCCTTGATGTCCTCGATGTTCTGCTGGACGGGATCGACGACCTTGACGTCGAGCTTCGCCTTAACGAGGTTCTCCATGCAGGCGGAGCAGATGTTCTTGTTGTCGAAGAGGAAGAGATCGGACTCCTTGTAGCGGTTGTTGCAGATCGCGCAGTTCGTGATCTTGTTGGAGTTCGGGCGCTTCTTTGTGCCGCCCATGTTGATTCTCTCGGTAACAGGAGGCAGATTCGTCTTTGTTGACGTCGTCTCGACAGCTGCGGTCGCGTTCGACGTTCTCGTGATCTCGTAATCGTATATATCGCCGGCCGGTGTGCGGATCTCCTTGACGGCGAAATCGCCCGGTCTGCGCTGGCGGTTTTTCCACATATTCAGCTCGCGCTGAGGAAGCGGAGCGATCTCGCCGTTGATGACCTTGAAGGTCGCGCCGCGGCGTGAATCGGTATAAATGCTGAAATACTCATTTTCGAGCAGCAGCTTCATGGTGTCTGTCTTTTCAAACTTGACTCTCTTCTGATCGACGCCCTTTGCGACCTCCTGAGTCGGAGCCGGTGCGCCTGCCGGTGCTGCCGGCTTAGCGGAGGAGCCCTTTACGCCGTTCATCTCGGGAACGTGTACGTCGTCCGGGATAATTACGGGAACGGGAGCCGTTACTACGGGCGCTGCCGTGAGAGTGCCGTCCTCGTTGATCTTGGAGATCAGGTAGTCGAACGGCTTGCCGGAGGAATCCTTCATCGTCGTGACAACGAAGCCGGTGGGATTCTTAACTCTGTTCTTCCAGAAATTAAGCTCACGCTGCTCGATGTTGACGATCTCGTCGTCTACGACCTTGAAGACCTTTGACGCGCGCTTGTCCTTGTAGAACTTGCAGAATTCCGTCTCGAGAAGAAGCTCCGTCGTATCGTTCATCTGGAACTTTACGCGGTCCGTCGGACGCTCGCCTACCTTCTCCTCGTTTCTGAGAGTCCTTGCTCTCTGAGGCTGTGCCTGTCTCGGCGCAGGCGCAGGTGCAGCCTGTCTCGGAGCCGGTGCCGGTGCGGGCGCGGGTGCAGCCTGTCTCGGTGCCGGTGCGGGATTGGGTGCAGTCTGCCTCGGTGCCTGCATGACCGGAGTCGTTACAGGCTCCTGAGTCGGAGCCGGCGCAGGTGCAGCTGCCGGCGCAGGCGCAGCCGGAGCCTCCGCCCTTTCTATCTTATAGTCGTACGTCTTTCCTGCCGCGTCGTTTAAGATCGTGACCTGGAAATTCGCAGGGTTTTTAAGCTGATTCTTCCACATATTCAGCTCACGGACCTCGATATTCGCGACCTCTCCGTCTATGACCTTGAATGTGCGGTTCGTACGCTTGTTGCGGTATACGGAAAAGAAGTCGTTAGCGAAGATCTGCTCTATGTCTTCTCCCTGCTCGAACTTGATCCTTGACTCCTTCTCGTCCTCGGAAATAGTATGCGTCTTCGGCATTCCTGCGCGCGCAGGTCTTGCCGGAGCTGCCGCTCTTGCAGGTGCCGCCGCCCTTGCCGGAGCTGCCGCCGCCCTTGCCGGAGCTGCCGCCGCACTCGGTGCGGACGCCGGAGCCGGTGCCGGAGCAGGCGCAGGAGCCGCGCCTCTTGCCGTCCTCGCGATCTGATAATCAACGATCGCTCCCTGCGGATTCTTAACGGGAGTTACGACGAAGCCGGCCGGATTCTTTTTCCGGCTTTTCCACATATTCAGCTCTTTCAGTTCAATCGGGACCGTCTGCCCGTTGATGAGCTTATACGTTTTGCTTGCTCTCGGATCGTTGCAGATCTTAAAGTACTCGTTTTCCAAAACGATAGTAATGTTTTCGTTTATGTCTTCAAATTTGGATCGATTTGACTCAGTCATTAGAATCACTCCTTCTCATAAAATTTTACTATAAATAGGATTTTTTTTCAATAGAATTTATAAGTTTTTTTATTAAAAATTTGTTTTTCATCAAATTTTTTATATTCTTCTTCACTTTTGTACAAATCAGCCAATCTATTTTTGTATAAAAAAATTAAAAACGAGATTTTTTTAGCAATTTGCACAAAATTTCTTAGATAATTTTTCTTAAAACGCATTAACAAACGTCAAATATCCTCAAATACAGCTAACCTTGCATTTAAAAAGATTGACAAAAATGATAATGAATGTTACAATTATAGTATCAGAGAACAAGATATTATACATAGTAAGATAGAAATAATTCAATTTCACTAAAAATAATATCCTGTTAAGAGTGTTTGTAAACCGCATATCAATTAGTATTCAGGAAGGTGGTTATTATGGAGCAGGTCTATCTTAATACTACAAAGGTCCTCAAAGCGCTTTCCGATCCAAAACGGCTGCAGATCGTGGATATGCTGTCAAAGAGCGAGCTGTGCGCGCACCACATACAGAGTGCGTTTGACATATCTCAGCCTACACTTTCGCACGATATGCGCGTATTGAAGGAGGCAGGCATTACCCACGAACGCCGTGAAGGGAAGAATATCTTTTATTCGCTCAATCAAACGACGCTCGGTGAATTCATTGAAATTCTGAAGAGTGTTTTTGAAGCCTCCGAGGATGCGATCATCGGCGAAGCAGAATGACATACTGTTTTTCATTCATATTTAAAGGCTTTGATCAAATAGCAGTATCATACAAGATCTTACGGCATGGAGCACTGGCTTCATGCCGTTTTTTTGTTTCGTGATACAAAAGATCAAAAGTTTAAAATAATGCGAAGTAGTGAGATTCTCTGCGATTTCGCGAGAATTTTAAAGCTAATCTTCCGCATTTGCCGTTTTTGACCTTTTTTGACTTTGACTTTTACTGACTTATAGCATATAATAAAATCACAAGATCAAAGAAAGTCAAAGGCAAAGTAAGGTGAGTATCATGCGTATAAGCGATCTGATCGCACAATACATTATGAATATGCTTGAAGAGGACGGCTCGGACGACTCCTCGGCGACGATCAAGCGAAACGAGCTGGCCGAAACTCTCGGCTGCGTGCCCTCGCAGATCAACTACGTCATTACCTCGCGGTTCACACCGGAGCAGGGGTACATCGTGGAGAGCCGACGGGGCGGCGGCGGCTACATCAAGATCACACGCATCAGCATGGATAAGCACACCGCTCTCACGCATCTGATGAGCTCGATCGGCGACAGCATCGACGCAGGCTCTGCCGCGGCGATAGTCAAGGAGCTTGTGACGCGGCAGATGATCGACGTTTCGACGGCAAAGCTGATGATCGCAGCCGTCGCAGAGCGGCCGTATCAGACGCTGCCCCCGGAGCAGAGAGATAAGCTGCGCGCCGCGATCCTGAAAAATATTCTTTTGACGATCGGGCAATAGAACGAGCCGCCGTCCGGCTGCATCGGTCATTATATTAAAAAACAGCTTCAATACGATACAACGACAGGAAAAGGAGAGATCATTATGTTATGTCAAAACTGCAAAACAAGACAGGCAAACACACACATCAGGCAAGTCATCAACGGTGAGCTGACAGAGCTTGACCTTTGCCCCGAATGCGCCGCTAAGCTCGGCTACGAGAACGCATTCTCGGATTTTCTCGACCTCGGCTCTATGATGAGCGGATTCCTCGGAATGCCGACGGTCTCCGCTCTCGCGCGGGAGGATAAATGCCCCGGCTGCGGAGCGACGTTCTCGCAGATCACAAAGAGCGGAAAGGTCGGCTGCGCGAAGTGCTACGACGTCTTTTTCGAGCGCCTGCTGCCTACGATCAAAAGGATCCACGGAAACACCGTCCACACGGGAAAGCGCCTGAGAACGGCGCGCCTGCAGAGCGGCAGCACCAAGGAGCAGCACGAAGACAGCAGAACAGAGCTGGAAACGCTCTCCGAAAAGCTGCAGGCAGCCGTTAAGGCGCAGGAATTCGAGCAGGCTGCAAAGCTGCGCGACAGGATCAACGAGCTGAAGGAGAAGGGAGAGGCAGATCATGGATAAAAAGTGGTATGAGAAAAACGGAAAGGACGGCGAGGTCGTCATAAGCACGCGCGTGCGCCTCGCAAGGAATCTTGAAGAGTTCCCGTTCCCTGCACGCTGCGGCAGTGACCTTCGCCGCCGTATATCGGAGCGCGTAAAGGACGCCGTAATGAACTCCGGCTCCGTGATTTCGTCAAGATTTTCGTGCCTTGACGTGGATAATATTAGTACGGGTGAGAAGGTATCTCTCGTTGAACGCCACCTCGTAAGCCCGGAATTCATCGGAACAAAGGGCGAAAAGACGGTTCTTCTGATGGATGATGAAAGCGTCTCGATCATGGTAAACGAGGAGGATCACATCAGGCTGCAGGTAATGTGCGAAGGTTTTGACCTTGACCGCGCATATGAGCAGGCGAGCCGCATAGACACGCTTCTCGACGAGCGCCTGAAATTCGCGTTCTCCGACACGCTCGGATACCTCACGCAATGCCCGACAAATCTCGGCACCGGCATGAGAGCCTCCGTAATGCTCCATCTCCCGGCGCTGAAGGCTGCAAATGCGATGCAAAAGATCGCGGAGAACCTCTCAAAGCTCGGCATCACGATCCGCGGAGCATACGGAGAGGGCACCGAGCCGAAGGCCGGTCTTTACCAGCTTTCCAATCAGATCACACTCGGCATCAGCTAAAAAACCGCGATCGAAAACCTCCGCAATATCACGAAGCAGCTAATCGCTCAGGAGCTTCAGACGCGCGAGAAGATGGCAAAGCAGCTCGACGTTCAGGATAAAATATACCGTTCCGAGGGAATACTGAGAAGTGCGCGCCTGATCGACGGCAGCGAAGCGCTGATGCACCTTTCGAGAGTGCGCTTCGGCGTTACGGCAGGTCTCATAAAGGACGTCTCCCTCGACACGATCAACAGGCTTATAGTCGAGATTCAGCCGGCAACGCTGATGCTCGCTGTCGGCAAGGAGCTTTCTCCCGGAGAGCGCGACGCCGCCAGAGCGGCGCTGATACGCAGTAATCTGTGAGACTTCGCCGCTGTTTCCCGGCGCTGATGCACCGGGAGCATTTTGAAGGGAAAGAAAAGAAATAACAAGAAAGAAAGGAAGGCAGCATATGTATAAGTTTCAGGGATTTTCGGAAAAGGCTAACAAGGCGCTGAACCTCGGTATCGAGGCAGCGGAAAGCATGAGTCAGACATGGTTCGGCTCTGAGCATATTCTTATCGGGCTTCTTGCGGAGGGCACAAGCGCCGCCGCAGAGCTGCTCGAGGAAAAGGGCGTAACGTACGACGACGTCCTGAAAAGCGTCAAAGAAAAGCTCGGCACGGGCAACAGCACCGTACGCATTACGCCGCAGGATTTCACACCGCGCGCGAAGCGCACGATGCAGGTCGCAAACGCCGAAAGAGCGGCTCTCCACACGAGCTACATCGGCACGGAGCATCTGCTGCTCGCGCTTCTTGAAGACGACGACAGCTACGCCTGCGCGATCATGAGCGAGCTTGGCGCGGACGCAGATGAGCTTCGCCGCACTATCCTCTCGGAGATCGACGAGGAAAGCGGCGGCAGCTTTGAGGATCTCCCCTCCCCTGCTTCAAAGAAGGGCAGAAAAGGCTCGACTAAAACTCTCGAGCAGTTCGGCCGCGATCTCACGGCGCTCGCAAAGCAGGGTAAAATAGATCCCGTTATAGGGCGTGAAAAGGAGATCGAGCGCGTTATCCAGATCCTGTCGCGCAGAACGAAGAACAACCCGTGCCTCATCGGCGAGCCGGGCGTCGGCAAAACGGCCGTCGCGGAAGGTCTCGCGCTCAAGATCGCTGAGGACGAGGTTCCGGAGCTGCTCAAAGGCAAGCGCATCTTTTCGCTCGACCTCACCGGTATGCTCGCAGGCACGAAGTACCGCGGCGACTTTGAGGAGCGCATCAAGAATGCGATCGACGAGGTTAAGAACGCCGACAACATCATTCTCTTTATCGACGAGCTGCACACGATCGTCGGAGCCGGAGCGACGGAGGGCAGCGCGGACGCGGCAAATATTCTAAAGCCGAGTCTGGCGCGCGGCGACTTCCAGGTTATCGGCGCGACGACGCTCAACGAGTACCGCAAGCACATCGAAAAGGACGCGGCTCTCGAACGCCGATTCCAGCCCGTTAACGTCGGCGAGCCAACAGAGGAGGAGTCCGTCGAGATCCTTAAAGGTCTTCGCGACAAGTACGAGGCGCACCACAAGGTCAAGATCACCGATGAGGCGATCAGCGCCGCCGTTTCGCTCTCCTCGCGGTACATCAACGACAGATATCTCCCGGACAAGGCGATCGACCTCGTTGACGAAGCGGCTTCGCGCGTCCGGCTCAACGCTTATACGGCTCCCGACTCTCTAAAGGAGCTTGAAAACGAGATCAAGGCTCAGGAAAGCGAGCTTGAAAGTGCCGTAAACGCGCAGGAATTCGAGCGCTGCGCCAAGATCAGAGATTCGATAAGGAAGCTCAAAACAGAGCAGGAGAACGCCAAGAACGAATGGAAGGAAAAGAGCCGCCAGATCAGCGGCGAGGTAACGGCGGAGGATATCGCGAACATCGTCTCGATGTGGACGGGCGTTCCCGTCGTCCAGCTCACGGAGGAGGAAAGCGCGCGTCTGCTGCGCCTTGAGGAAGAGCTTCACAAGCGCGTTATCGGTCAGAGCGAAGCCGTCAGCGCCGTATCGAGAGCGATCCGCCGCGGCAGAGTCGGCCTCAAGGATCCGAAGCGCCCGATCGGCTCGTTCATCTTCCTTGGACCTACGGGCGTCGGCAAAACGGAGCTTACAAAGGCTCTTGCGGAAGCGATGTTCGGCAGCGAGGACGCGATGATCCGCCTCGATATGTCGGAGTATATGGAAAAGCACACGGTTGCAAAGCTGATCGGATCGCCTCCGGGATACGTCGGCTACGACGAGGGCGGCCAGCTCACCGAGAAGGTTCGCCGCAAGCCGTACTCCGTTATTCTCTTCGACGAGATCGAAAAGGCACACCCCGACGTCTTCAATATGCTCCTGCAGATACTCGACGACGGCCGCCTTACGGACTCCCAGGGCAGAACGGTAGACTTCAAGAACACCGTTATCGTCATGACGTCGAACGTCGGCGCGCAGCTCATCACGGGCAGCGGCACAAATCGCCTCGGCTTCGCAAACAGCGACGATCACGCCGCCGAGAACGAGAACATTCGCGAGACGGTTCTCTCCGAGCTGAAAAAGCTCTTCAAGCCCGAGTTTCTCAACCGTGTTGACGACATCGTCGTATTCAGCAAGCTGACTCACGACGAGATCAAGCAGATCGCCTCCAATATGCTTGCCACGCTTTCAGAGCGCCTTTCCGCGATGGATATCACCGTGTCGTTCACCGACGCCGCAAAGGATCGACTTGCGGACGAGGGCTTCGACGACACATACGGCGCACGGCCGCTCAGAAGAACGATCCAGACGAAGATCGAGGACACTATCAGCGAAAAGCTGCTCGACGGCTCCCTCAAAAAGGGCGACAGCGTCGTCTGCGACTACAAGGACGACAAGTTCGAGTACACAACAGCCTCGGAGAGCTGATCCTATCAAACATCTGAGATATAACGACGCCCCCGTTCGATTTTGAACGGGGGCGTCTGATTTGTTATCCGTTTTTGCCGACGAGCGTCTGCTCGTTCATGCCGATCGAGAAGCGCAGAACGGAAAGCGCATCGTTTGCGGTGATGTCGCTGTCCTCGTCCACGTTGCCGATCTTCTTCGTTTCATCGTCATACTCTTCAAGAAGAATGGAGCAGCGAAGTATCGAAGCGGCGTCAACAGCCGTGATGTAGCCGTCGCGGTCAACGTCGCCGTAAATAAACGACGCTGCGGGCGGAGCGTCCTTTATCAGCTCAAAGGGAATATTGTTTGTCTGAGCATACTTATGCGCCGTCGAATTTTCGTAGCACCAGATAAAGGCATTGTGGCTTCGCTCAACTATTTTTTCATCAATCTCGGTAACAGATGCGGGAATGAGCAGCTTAGTGAGATTCTCATTGTAGGCGAAAGCGTGGTATCCGATCCTCGTTACGCCGTCGGGAATTATTACCTCTCTCAGATTACATTCGACGAACGCACCGTTTTTGATCTCGGTGACATTCTTCGAGATGGTAACGCTCTTTAATCCGTGCATATTGGAAAGCGCGCCGTCATCAAGCTCCGTCACGGTGTCCGGGATAACAAGCTCCGTAATTTTTTCGTTGTTAAAAAACGCATGTTGACCGAGCTTTGTTATGGAAGAGGGGATCTCGACAGACTCAAGTGAAGTACAGTACGAAAAGCAGCTCTCCGGAATCTCCGTCAAATTGGAGGACAGCTTGACGCTCTTGATCGTGTTGCAGCACATGAAGGCCTCCTTTGCGATCGTCGTCACCGAATCGGGGATAATGAGCGTTTCGATCCCCGGAGCGTCAGGATCTGTTCCGAATTTCTCTTGGGCGAAGCCGCGACTCTTACTGTTTCCGGCGTACTCGAACGCCTGACTGCCGATAAAAGTAAGCGTATCCGGCAGCTCAAGCCTTTGCAGAGAATACAATACTTGTAGTCGCCGCTCTCGATGTAATTAACGCCCGACGGCGAAACAGCGGAGATATCAGCCGCGTTTGCAGTCAGCGCAGCGCCGGAAGCTGAAACAGCCATTACCGCAGCGAGAATAAATGCAGCAATTTTTTTGGTTTTCGCAATAAAACCTCCTTGTACAATTAAAGCTACTTATACTTTACTACCTCGATCGACTCGATGATAACAGGAGTCTTAGGCTTGTTGTTATCGTCCGTCTCGACAGCGGCGATCTTATCGACGACGTCGATTCCGTCGTACACCTGCGCAAAAACGGTGTGACCTCTGTCGAGCGCATTGAAGGCGCCGTCGAGTGACGGGTTGCCGCCCTGCTCCTTGTAGAGCTGCTTCACCTCTTCGGGAACGATGTCGGTGTTGTAGAAAGCATTGTAGGACATACTGTACATTGTGAGGAACGCCTCGAGCTGGTTTGCGTCCTTGTAAGAGCACATAGCGCTGTACAAGCTGTTCCAGTTGTCGGAATATGCGTCTACGTCCGCCGTCTTCGCCTGGTTTATAAAGAACTGGCTGCCGTTCGTGTCGGGGCCGGAATTTGCCATTGCGACAGAGCCGCGGATATTGAACAGCTTGTTCGAGAATTCGTCCTCGAAGCTGCCGCCGCTTACGCTTTCGCCGCCCGTGCCGTCGCCCTTCGGATCGCCGCCCTGTATCATAAAGCCGTTGATAACGCGGTGGAACGTCAGTCCGTCATAGTAGCCGTTCTTTGCATGTGTGAGGAAATTCTCGACCGTTTTCGGAGCAGCGTCCGGGAAGAAGCGCATCGAGATATCGCCCATCGAGGTGTGCATAATAGCGACCTCCTCGTCCTTTTCGGGCATTTCGAGCTGATAGCCGACCTCATGATCCTTATCGTCGAGGAAATCAGCGCCGAGCCCCAGCTCCTCCATTGTGTACTTTGTAGGCTCCTTTGAAGCCGTTTCCGAGGAAGCCGCCGCAGAGCTTGAAGCCTCGGAGGAAGACGGGTTTTCATCTGCTTTCTCGCTGCCGCAGCCCGAAAAAGCGCCGCAGATCAGGATTGCTCCGGCGAGAATTGCTGCCGAATATCTTTTGAACATAGTTTGTCTCTCCTTTTATGGAAATAATACGGGCATTTCAAAAAATGCTGCTTTTTGCCGATAATTTACCTTCCCTATTTTACCCGATTTCCGACAAATATTCAACGGTAATATTGCACCATTTTATTGACGCAAAAGGCTCTTTAATGTTTATACTATAAATTGATCTCGAGAGAAAAACCCCCGAAGCATTGCAAAAAGTGCTTCGGGGGCTGTCTTTACGTTTTAATAAGGGATCACTCTGCCTCGGAGGCTTCCTCCTCCGCAGGCGAAGCTGTTTCCTCCTCCGCGGGCTTCTCTGTGCTCTCAAGCTCGATGGAGTTGTAGCGGTTCATGCCTGTACCTGCCGGTACGAGCTTACCGATGATTACGTTCTCCTTAAGTCCGAGCAGCGGATCCTCCTTGCCCTTGATAGCGGCGTCTGTGAGGACTCTCGTCGTCTCCTGGAACGAAGCCGCGGAGAGGAAGGAGTCTGTTGCGAGCGACGCCTTTGTGATACCGAGGAGAAGCTGGCTGAACTCAGCCTCTCTGAGGCCTTCCTCGCCGTTTTCGATCCTTTCTCTAATCTCTTCGTTTGCAGCGAGGACGTCGTTCTTCTCGGCGAGCGTGCCGGTGAAGAAGTTGGTGTCTCCGCCGTTTTCGATCTTGACCTTCTTCATCATCTGGCGGACGATTACCTCGATATGCTTGTCGTTGATCTCAACGCCCTGCATACGGTATGTCTTCTGAACCTCCTGGATAAGGTAGTTCTGAACGTCGTCCGGACCGAGGATAGCAAGGATATCGTGCGGATTGGAAGCACCCTCCGTAATCTTGCTGCCCTTTTCGATGTATTTGCCCTCTTCGACGATCGCTCTCGAGCCGAAGGGGATCAGATATGTTTTCTCTTCCTGAGTATCGGGGTTGTAAATGACAACGTGGGTGTTGCCCTTGATGTCCTCGAAGCGTACCTGACCGGAGATCTCTGCGAGGATCGAAAGGTGCTTCGGCTTTCTGCCCTCGAAAAGCTCCTCGACACGCGGAAGACCTTGTGTGATATCCTCGCTCGAAGCGACGCCGCCGGTGTGGAACGTACGCATCGTAAGCTGTGTACCCGGCTCACCGATCGACTGTGCTGCGATGATGCCGACTGCTTCGCCGACCGTTACAGGCTGACCGTTTGCAAGGTTCGAGCCGTAGCACTTGCGGCAAACGCCGTGCTTTGCCCGGCAGCCGATCACGGAGCGGACGGTGATCTTCTGAACGCCGGAATCGACGATCTTCTTTGCGTCGGACGAATTCATCAGCTTATCCTTGGAGACTATGACCTCGCCGGTCTGCTCGTCTACGAAATCGTCAAGCAGATATCTGCCGACGAGACGCTCGGAAAGCTCCTCGATAAGCTGCTTGCCCTCCTTGATGTCAAATATCTCAAGACCGCTCTTCGTGTGGCAGTCGTCCTCGTAAATGATGACCTCCTGCGAAACGTCTACGAGACGTCTTGTAAGGTAACCGGAGTCGGCGGTACGGAGAGCCGTATCGGCAAGGCCCTTTCTTGCGCCTCGGGAGGAAATGAAGTATTCGAGGACGTTGAGGCCTTCACGGTAATTAGCTCTGATCGGAATTTCGATCGTCTTACCGGAAGTGTTCGCGATAAGTCCGCGCATTCCGGCGAGCTGACGGATCTGACTCATGGAGCCGCGGGCGCCGGAATCCGCCATCATGTAGATCGGGTTGTAGCGGTCGAGGTTGCCCTGCAGGGCGCTCGTAACCTTGTCCGTCGTCTGTTCCCAGATCTTAAGCACGCGGCCGTAGCGCTCGTTGTTGGAGAGAAGGCCCATGTTGTACATATTGTAGACCTTATCGACCTTCTTCTCTGCCTCTGCGATAAGCTCCTTCTTCTGCGGCGGGATCGTTGCGTCGCAGACAGCGACGGTGATCGCGCTCTTTGTCGAATATTTATAGCCCTGCGCCTTGATAGCGTCGAGAACGACGGACGTCGTCTGCGTGCCGTGCTTGTCAAGGCATTTCTTGATGATCTGACCGAGCTGCTTCTTGCCGGTGAGGAAGTCTACCTCGAATTTCAGCTCGTTGCCGGGAATGCTTCTGTCTACGAAGCCGAGATCCTGCGGAATCGGGCGGTTGAAGATGATTTTGCCGACGGTCGTGTCAACGATCGCGGTAACCGTCTCGCCGTTGATCTCTGCCTCGCGGCGGACCTTGATAGCGGCGTGCAGGCTTACAACGCCCGTTTCATACGCCATCATAGCCTCGTCTATATCTCTGAACACCTTGCCCTCGCCCTTTTCACCGGCTTTGTCGAGCGTGAGGTAGTAGGAGCCAAGGATCATATCCTGCGTCGGAACGGTAACAGGCTTACCGTCTGACGGCTTTAACAGGTTGTTGGACGCAAGCATAAGGAATCGTGCCTCTGCCTGAGCCTCAGCGGAAAGCGGTACGTGGACAGCCATCTGGTCACCGTCGAAGTCCGCGTTGAACGCCGTACAAACGAGCGGATGGAGCTTGATCGCTCTGCCCTCTACGAGAACCGGCTCGAACGCCTGGATACCGAGGCGGTGAAGTGTCGGCGCACGGTTGAGCATTACGGGGTGCCCCTTGATAACTACTTCAAGTGCGTCCCAGACCTCCGGATTTGAACGCTCTACGGCTTTCCTTGCCGCCTTGATGTTCTGCGCCTTCTTCGTCTCGCAAAGGCGCTTCATAACGAACGGCTTGAACAGCTCGAGCGCCATCTCCTTCGGAAGACCGCACTGGTACATCTTAAGCTCAGGGCCTACGACGATAACGGAACGGCCGGAATAGTCAACACGCTTTCCGAGGAGGTTCTGACGGAAGCGTCCCTGCTTGCCCTTAAGCATATCGGAGAGCGACTTGAGCGCTCTGTTGTTCGGACCTGTTACGGGGCGTCCTCTTCTGCCGTTGTCGATAAGTGCGTCAACGGCCTCCTGGAGCATTCTCTTCTCGTTTCTGATGATGATATCGGGAGCTTCCAGCTCGATGAGCTTGCGAAGTCTGTTGTTTCTGTTGAGCACACGGCGATACAGATCGTTGAGGTCGCTCGTTGCGAAGCGGCCGCCGTCGAGCTGTACCATCGGGCGGATATCCGGCGGAATTACCGGGATAACGTCGAGGATCATCCATTCGGGGCGGTTGCCGGAAAGGCGGAATGCCTCGACGACCTCAAGACGCTTGATGAGACGAACCTTCTTCTGACCTGTCGCGCCCTCAAGCTCTTCCTTTAGCTCGCGCGAAAGCTCCTCGAGGTCGATCTTCTGGAGAAGCTCCTTGATAGCCTCTGCGCCCATACCTGCTTTAAAGTCGTCCTCGTACTTCTCGCGCATCTCTCTGTACTCTGTCTCGGAAAGGCACTGGCACTCCTTGAGTTCCCTTGCCTCGCCGGGATCGGTAACGATGTATGCCGCGAAATAGAGCACCTTCTCCAGCGTTCTCGGGGAGATGTCGAGCATCAGACCGATACGCGAGGGGATACCCTTGAAATACCAGATGTGCGATACGGGAGCTGCGAGGCTGATGTAGCCCATACGCTCGCGTCTTACCTTTGAGCGTGTGATCTCAACGCCGCAGTTTTCGCATATCTTGCCCTTGTACTTTACTCTCTTGTACTTTCCGCAGTTGCATTCCCAGTCCTTCTGAGGTCCGAATATGCGCTCGCAGAAGAGACCGTCCTTCTCGGGCTTTAAGGTACGGTAGTTTATTGTTTCGGGCTTTTTGACCTCGCCGTCCTCGGCGTATGCCCAAGATTTGATCTGATCAGGAGATGCAAGACCTATCTTAACAGAGTTGAATGCGTTAAATGCCATAGTTCTTTATCCTCCTAAATTAATACTCGTCGTCGCCGTAGAGATCTTCGTCGCCTTCGTCCTCGTCGGAGAGGTACTCGTCGAGATCGTCCTCGTCGTCGTCATCGAAATCGTCGTCATCGTCGCCGCTGTAATCCTCGTCGTCGTAGAACTCGTCGTCGTTGTAGAGGTCGTCCAGGACGTCGGAATCGCCGAAGATGCTCTTGTTGTCGGGGTTATCATCCGGTGAGAAGCCCTTCATGTCCTTGGCTGTGATAACGCTCTTTCCGGGGAACGCACTGTTCTCGACCGCCTTCGGGTTCGTCTCCTCATCGAGATCCTGCTTAAGGTCGATCTCCTCGCCGTTTTCGTCGATAACTCTTACGTCAAGCGCAAGCGACTGCAGCTCCTTGATGAGTACCTTGAACGACTCGGGGATACCCGGCTTCGGAATATTCTCTCCCTTTACGATCGACTCGTACGTCTTTACACGTCCGACGACGTCGTCCGACTTGACCGTGAGGATCTCCTGAAGCGTGTATGCCGCACCGTATGCCTCGAGCGCCCATACCTCCATCTCTCCGAAGCGCTGGCCGCCAAACTGGGCTTTACCGCCGAGAGGCTGCTGCGTAACGAGGGAGTACGGACCTGTTGAACGCGCGTGGATCTTGTCGTCTACGAGGTGATGGAGCTTTAAGTAGTACATATATCCGACGGTTACGGGGTTGTCGAAATACTCGCCCGTTCTGCCGTCGCGGACAAGCGTCTTGCACTCCATCGAAATGCCGTCCTTCTCGAAGCACTCAGTGAAGTCGATCGCCTTCGGGGAAGCCGGCGGCGGAAGCTCGCCGTTCTTCGCCTTTACGGCGAGATCCTTGTATATATCGAAGATATCCTGCTCGTGAGCGCCGTCGAAGACAGACGTCATGATCTTCCAGCCAAGCGCCTTTGCAGCGTAGCCGAGGTGAACCTCGAGCACCTGACCGATGTTCATACGTGAAGGTACGCCGAGCGGATTAAGCACGATGTCGAGCGGCGTACCGTCGGGCAGGAAGGGCATATCCTCCTGCGGGAGAATGCGGGAAACGACACCCTTGTTTCCGTGACGGCCGGCCATCTTGTCGCCGACGCTGATCTTTCTCTTCTGCGCGAGGTAGCAGCGAACGACCTTGTTTACGCCGGGCTGCAGCTCGTCTGAATTCTCTCTTGTGAACACCTTGACGTCAACGACTGTTCCGCATTCGCCGTGAGGAACGCGCAGGGAGGTGTCTCTTACCTCTCTTGCCTTTTCGCCGAAGATCGCGCGGAGAAGTCTCTCCTCCGCCGTAAGCTCCGTCTCTCCCTTCGGCGTGACCTTGCCGACGAGGATATCGCCCGTCTTTACCTCTGCGCCGATGCGGATAATGCCGTCCTCGTTGAGGTTCTTAAGCATATCGTCGCCGACGTTCGGGATCTCGCGTGTGATCTCCTCGGGACCGAGCTTCGTCTCTCTCGCTTCCGTCTCGTATTCTTCAATGTGGATCGAGGTATAGTAGTCGTCCCTTACCATCTTTTCGTTAAGGAGAACGGCGTCCTCGTAGTTGTAGCCTTCCCATGTCATGAAGCCGATGAGGGCGTTCTTGCCAAGGGATATCTCGCCGTGGTCGGTAGCCGGGCCGTCCGCGAGAACGTCGCCCTTCTTCACTCTCTGACCGACCTCGACGATCGGAATCTGGTTGATGCAGGTGCCCTGGTTGGAGCGCAGGAACTTAGTTACCTCGTACTCGACTACTCTTCCCGTGTCGTCGAGAACTGCGCCGTCGCCGTGGCTGTCGTATCTGACGGTGATCGTATCGGCGCTGACCTGAGTTACAACGCCCTCGTCCTCTGCGAGGATACAAACGCCGGAGTCAACGCCTGCCTTGTACTCGATACCTGTTCCGACGATCGGAGCCTCGGTAACGAGAAGCGGCACAGCCTGCCTCTGCATGTTCGAGCCCATGAGCGCACGGTTTGCGTCGTCGTTCTCGAGGAAGGGGATCATCGCCGTAGCGACGGATACTACCATTCTCGGGGAGACGTCCATGTAATCGAAGCGCGAAGCCTCAAGCTCTACGAACTCGTCTCTGTAACGGCCGTGTACCTTCTTGCGGACGAAGCGGTGCTGCTCGTCGAGCGGCTCGTTCGCCTGAGCGACGATGAACTCGTCCTCCATGTCTGCCGTCATGTATACTACCTCGTCCGTTACGACGCCGGTAGCCTTGTCTATCTTTCTGAAAGGAGCCTCTACGAAGCCGTAGGAGTTTACTCTGGCGAACGTAGCGAGGTACGAGATCAGACCGATGTTCGGTCCTTCAGGAGTCTCGATCGGGCACATTCTTCCGTAGTGGCTGTAATGAACGTCGCGCACCTCGAATCCTGCGCGGTCTCTCGAAAGACCGCCGGGGCCGAGCGCTGAAAGACGTCTCTTATGCGTAAGCTCTGCGAGCGGATTGTTCTGATCCATGAACTGCGACAGCGGCGAGGAACCGAAAAACTCCTTGATCGCAGCAGTCACGGGGCGGATATTGATAAGCGAGGTCGGCGTGATGCCGGAGAGATCCTGAGCCTGGAGCGTCATTCTCTCGCGGACGACTCTCTCAAGTCTCGAGAAGCCGATCCTGACCTGGTTCTGGAGAAGCTCGCCGACGCAGCGGATACGGCGGTTGCCGAGGTGGTCGATATCGTCCGTCGTGCCGATGCCGCAGGCGAGGTTGTTCATATAGTTGACGGAAGCAAAGATATCGTCGATCGTGATCGTGTTCGGAACGAGATCCGTTCTCCTTCTTGCGCACTCTTCAATAAGCTCCTCGCCCTCGAGACCGCTGTCGAGGATCTCGCAGAGAACGGAGAAGCGAACCTTCTCGTCAATGTCGCATTTTTCCTTGATGTCAAAATCAACGTACTTCGTCATGTCCACCATGCCGTTGGAAATGACCTTGACAACGGAGTCGTTCTCGAGCTTTACGAGAGCCTCCTTCACGCCGGCGTTCTCGATCTCGAGAGCCTGCGCGCGCGAAACGACGTCGCCGTCCATCGCGATGATCTCGCCCGTTCTCGGATTTACGACGGGAGCCGCGAGCGTCTGCCCTGCAAGCCTTCTCGAAATGCCGAGCTTCTTGTTGTACTTGTAGCGTCCGACTCTTGACATATCGTAACGTCTCGGATCGAAGAATAGGTTGTCAAGATGCTGCTGTGCGCTCTCTACCGTCGGAGGCTCCGAGGGGCGCAGCTTCTTGTACACCTCGATAAGACCTGTCTCCTGATCGGAGCAGCCGTCCTTTGCGATCGTCGCCTTCATTCTGTCGTCGTCACCGAAGTAAGCGAGGATATCCTCGTCGGAGCCGAGGCCGAGCGCGCGGAGGAACGCCGTTACGGGGATCTTTCTGTTCTTGTCTATTCTGACGTAGAAAACGTCGTTGATGTCGTTTTCGTATTCAAGCCATGCGCCTCTGTTGGGGATAACGGTCGAGGAGAAAAGCTCCTTACCGGTCTTGTCGTGATCCATCTTGTAGTAGACGCCGGGGGAACGGACGAGCTGAGATACAATGACTCGCTCTGCGCCGTTGATTACGAACGTGCCGCTCTCCGTCATGAGCGGAAAATCGCCCATGTAGATCTCGGACTCCTTTACCTCGTCTGTCTCGCGGTTAGTAAGGCGTGCGGTCACCTTGAGCGGAGCTGCGTATGTAGCGTCTCTTTCTTTACATTCGATAACGGAATGCTTCGGGTGGTCGATATCGAGGAAATAATCCACGAAATCAAGCACAAGGTTCCCGGTGTGGTCGGAAATGCCCGATACGTCTCTGAAAACCTCTTTCAGCCCTTCGTTCAAAAACCATTCGTATGACTTTTTCTGAATCTCGATAAGGTTCGGCATACCGATAACTTCGTCGATCTTTCCGAAGCTCATACGTGTCGTACTTCCCAGTTTTACAGGCTTTACATTCACCATAGGCTTGCTGTCACTCCAATCTTATATTTTTGGACAGTCTCTTTTTCGGGAGATGATCCAAATGGAAAGCGAGGTATTTTTAAAAATCGTATGAATACACAAATTTTCAAAAGAAATTTTGTAAATATTAGTGCATTCGCGATACAATTTTCATTAAAAAAACCTCAATAGCCCAAAATCGGCTATTATGATACAATAACCTATTTTAATAGATTTGCAAGCGTTTGTCAAGAGGGTAAAACGAATTTTTTTGCCCTTGACAACGAAAAATTCGCAAAAATCAAGGGGAAATCAGCCGTTCGGACACGCCGCAATGAGATTCGGTGCATGAAACACGCGGCAGGTGGTGCAAAACCGTCGCAATATCCGTTGAATTGGCTGCTTGACACACGCCTCACCTTAGTGTAAAGCATGGTGTACGGTATCAGACACGGAGAATGATTTACAAATCGAAAAAAATTCATCATCAGAACTTACGGCAGGCGCACGCCTTAACTCGGTGTATTGCATTGTGTAAAGTATCAGACGCGGAGAGGGATTTGGGAATTGAAAAAACTATCAGCGGAACTGCCGGCGGACGCTCGTCCGCCTGTTGACCTGGTGTGAAAAAAATGGTATTATTATAAGCAGCCGCTTAACAGATCATATCCTTCGGGCTGAGCGCCGAATCTGCCGCAGCATTTGGGCACTCGATCTGATCGGTTTAGCAAAAATTTCTGCGCCGAGGGTGAGGAATGCCGGGCGCATAAACGACTAATTATCAGAGAGGAGGACGCGCTGTGCCAAATGCAGAGGACGCTTTCCGACAATTCCTTGAGGGCGATAAAAACGCTTTTTCCGTTATCATCGACGAATTCCACGATCCGCTCATTTTCTTTATAAACGGGTACGTAAAGAATCCCGACACGGCAGAGGATATCGCAGCCGACTGCTTCGCGGAGCTTATCGCAAGACCGAACAGGTTCTCGTTCCGATCAACGCTCAAATCGTACCTCTTTTCTATGGCGCACAACAAGGCGGTGAGCCACATCAGAAAGCATTCGCGCCTGACGCTTCTTGACGACGATTCGCGCCTGACCGCAGACGACGAATATGAGGCGCTCGAAGCGCAGATGATAAGAGACGAGCGCTCGCGTGCGCTCCATGAGGCGCTGCCGAAGCTGAACGACAACTACCGCACCGCGCTCCATCTCGTTTATTTTGAAAAAATGTCATACGCAGAGGCGGCCGCCGTGATGCACAAATCGGCAAAGCAGATAGACAACTTCGTCGCCAGAGGCAAGGCGGCTCTTAAAAAAATTCTGACAGAGGAGGGATCGGTATATGAGGAACCGTGAGGAATTTGAAAGCCTCGTTTTTGAACGGGCAGAAAAGATCAAGGCGCGCGACCGCGCCGCGAAAACGATACGCCTGAGCATCATGCCGATAGCCGCGGCGTTTCTTGTGCTGACCGCCGTAGGTATCCACCGCCTGACCTCCATGAACGCAAACCTTTCGGACGCCGCTGCACCTGCCGACGCGGCAAACGCAGCCGAGGGCGCGAGTTTCGCGGCTCCGGATTATACGAAGCAAAACGAGGAGTACAGCGAAAAGAATATATCAGATGAGCTTGCGCCGCAGGATATCGCCGGATCGACGGCAAACAACGCACGCGCCGGCGAATACGAAGACTACGCCGCCGAGGACGCCGATAACGGTGCGGCAAAATCTGCCGAAGTATCCTCCGAGGCAAAAAGCGAGCGCGGCGTGACCGTGACGTTTTCCGCGAACGATCCCGTAACGCTCGTCGGCGAGCCTGCCGGAGAGCTTGCAGACGCACTCGCCGGGGAATCTACTCCGTCCGAGGACGGCAGCAGGGGTTACATCGGCAGGATCACCGTCGAGGAGGGCGGCACAGACACCGATTACTACCTCTACCCGGATCACGTAAGAAAAGCGGAAAACGGCAGCACCAGCGGCAGCTACGCTCTCAGCGATACGACAAAGGCGCTGATCGAGAAGTACTTTTCCGTGAGATTTTAAGAAGCCGATCGCTAAATCGCTTTCAACAGCTTAAAGCGATCCCATATTCTTAAACAAAGGGGGCTTTCCTGTCATCTCCGCTGCCGGTGCGACGGCGGCGCTGACCTCGGCAGACTGCGCCCCTTGTTCCCATTACGGGGCAAAGTGTTTTTTATTTGCGAAAAATATTTTTAAAAATTTTTTTAAAAAGTGTGAGAGTTTTTCGTCTGCGTTACGTCTAATAATCAGAAGCGTTAAACAACCCCAAACCGAAAGGAGCATTGTTTATGAAAAGAATACATAGAAAATCAAAAAAAATCACCGCAGCGGTGCTTGCAGCGTGCATTGCCGCTTCCTGCGCGTCGATCGGTTCGTTCGCGGACAACGTACAGGAGGTGTTCGGCGACGTTGACGGCGACGGCTTCGTAACATCGGCGGACGCCTTAGAGGCGCTGCGTATGTCGCTCGGCATGGACGTTTCTGATAAGAGCGGCGCACCGTCCGGAGCGTCGAGAAACGCCGCCGACGTTGACGGAGACGGAGACGTCACCTCAAACGACGCTCTTCTGATCCTGCGTGAAAGCGTGGGCTTCAACGTACTCGCTTCATACATCGCCAAAGCTAACGGTAATTTCAAATCTGATACCGATGACCGCCCCGATCACAGCGACCTCTCGACCGATACCGGCACTGATACCTGCGATCCGCAATCGTACAAAAATATTTACTTTAACTTTGAACACGGCCCCGTCGAGTTCACGGTGTATGACAGCGGCGCAGGCGAATATATTGATTTAGAGGGAGACTCTCTTGGAATTAAGGACGACACCCTCCAGATCAAGGTTCCTATGCCCAAGGATGAGTTTGGCAAAGATAAGTATAACTCGGTCGATATCGGGATCAAAGGAGAGTACAATAGTACGCAAACCCAATTCGACGAAGAAACACAGGCGTATATCTTCTACATAGCCGGGATAAGCAGCGGCCTTACGATAACGCTCGCATACGTTTCCGAGGAGGAGCAGGGCACCGACGTTCCGGCTATCGAGCATAATATTAAGGTTGTATCAAAGGGCGAGCCTGTACCTTTCTCTGTGTACAGCGACTCCCAGTATCAGTCACCGACGGGCGAAGTATACGATAATTACTCGTTAACGGCTTGGAAGGACGATTATGAGGACGGCTGTGTAGAGTTCATCAAACCTTCCGAAGAGCTTAAGTTAAAGGCTATTATGATGCACGACGATGCGGGCAACGAGATATATGACGGCATCAATATTGAGATCGACGGCAAATATGCCGATCTCAGCACCGAGATCGACTCCGATACGCTCGACCGCACATTCACGATCTCAGGTCTTATGAGCATAGATCTTACGATCACGTTATACTACGGCAATAAGATAGATTTGGACTCCGACCAAGAGAAGGATACGGATACGGCGTCGGGCACAGATACAGACACAGAGATAACCTCCGACAATTCTGAAAATGACAGCCGGCTTATAGAGAACGGTATCAACAAATTCTCCGGTCAGCTCTTCAAGGAGTGCTACGAGAACGGCAAGAACACGATCATCTCCCCCCTCTCCGTGTACATAGCTCTCGCAATGACGCAGAACGGCGCAGACGGCGATACGCACAAGGAATTCGCGCAGCTGCTTTCCGAAGGCGCCGTCAGCGACGAGGCAATGAACAAGTATTTCAGAAAGTACATCAAGACAGCAAACTTAGGCGATACTCTCCGCACCTCAAACTCCTATTTTATCATCGAAAACGGCCTTGTGGATATGCAGCCCGGCTTTAAGGATACCATCGAGTCGAACTACTTCGCCGAGGTCTTCAACGGCAAGCCCGACATTGAAACGGAAAACATGATCAATGACTGGGCAAAGGACAAGACAGACGGCATGATCGACTCGATCCTCCCTCCCGGCACGCTTAACGAGCATTCGATCGCCGTTTTGCTCAACGCGATCTGCTTTGACGCCGAGTGGCGCGATAAGTACGACGAAGACCATGTCGGCGAGAGCAAATTCACGAATTACGACGGACAGACCGTCAATACTGAATTCCTCTACGGTGAAGAGAACAGCTACATCAACGGCGAGAACGTCACAGGCTTTATAAAACCCTACTCCACGGAATGGAGCAGCGAGTATTTCAATCAGACGGGCAACGGATACAGAGAGAATTACAGCTTTGTCGCTCTGCTCCCGGATGAGGACGTTTCCATCGACGATTATATCGCTTCGCTCGACGACGATACGATCAGATCACTCGTCAAAGGCGCAAGGTCTGTTCCCGTAGACACCAAGATGCCGAAGTTCACGGCGGACAGCGACCTAAGTCTCAACGACATTCTCCGCAAGCTGGGTATCCCGCAGGCGTTCGACAAGATCAGCGCCAACCTCAAAAGGCTTGCGAAGCACAAGCTGGACGACGGCAACGTCTATATCGACAGTGTTCTCCATAAGGCGCATATCGCGCTTACGGAAGCCGGAACGAAGGCGGCCGCCGTAACAGCGATCACAGTCTGTGAAGCAGACTCCGCACCCGATGGGCCTGAGCAGCGCATGGAGGTCGATCTCGACCGCCCGTTCGTCTACGTGATATACGACAAGAATAACGATATCCCCGTATTCATCGGCGCACAGTGCGATCTCACGGAGGACGCGAAAGCGTACCGTGAGCGCTGCAATGAGAAGGAAAACCTCCAAAACGTAAAAAATCAGATCACTGACGATATCAACGGCTTTTCCTCGGATATGTTCAAAAAGTTCTCGCAGAACAACAAGGGCAAAAACACCGTTATCTCTCCCCTCTCCGTATATGCCGCTCTCGCAATGACTAACAACGGCAGCGCAAACGTCACGAAGGACGAAATGCTTGGCGTTCTCTCCCGCAAGCCGGAGATGATCAGCGACAGCAGCCTCAACACATATTTCAAGGACTATATGAACGATCTTCAAATAAGCGACTCGCTCAAAATGGCGAATTCCATATTTGTAATGGACCGCGACGACGTTGACGTAAAGGAGACGTTTATCCGGGCGCTCAAGGACAACTATTTCTCAGAGGTTTTCAACGCTCCGGCAAACGACGAGACGGTAGACAAGATAAACAAATGGTGCAGCGAGAATACGGACAAGATGATCGAATCTATCCTCGACCACGGCAGCCTGGACGAGACATCACTCGCAGTTATTCTCAACGCGATCTGCTTTGATGCCGAGTGGGATGAGCCGTACGACGACGCTGAGAACATCAGGAACTACGCCTTCAACAACTACGACGGCACTCAGACGGAGGCAAAATTCCTCTGCTCGACGGAATCCCAATACATTGAGGACGACAAGGCTGTCGGCTTCATAAAGAAATACGCCTATAAGAGCCCGATCACCGATTTAAACCTTTCGGACCGCTACTCGTTCGCTGCGATCCTTCCGAAGGAGGGCGTGACGATCGACGAATACATCGCTTCAATGGACGACGATACGATCCGTTCCCTTATAAACGATGCCTGGTACGAGCCGGTAGACACAAGGCTTCCCGCCTTCAAGATCGACAGTGAAGCGTCTCTCAGAGCGATGCTCGCGGCTCTCGGAATGCCCTCCGCATTCAGCCTGCCGGACGCAGACTTCTCCGAGCTTGCCGTTCCGAAGAATCCGGACGAAAACGTATACATCGACGACGTTATTCACAAGGCTCACATCGAGCTTGACAACCAGGGCACAAAGGCAGCCGCAGTAACGGCAGTAGTAATGAAGTGCGACGTTACTGCGTTACCGATAGAAGAAGATCCGCACAAGCAGGTCTTCCTCGACCGTCCGTTCATTTACGTGATCTACGACAATGCTCACGACATTCCCGTATTCGTAGGAACGGTCTGCGATTTCAGCGACACGGCAAAGTAACAAAGTAACAAAGAAACATCGGCATAAAGCAAACCGCGCACAGGGCATCAGTCTTGTGCGCGGTTTATTTTCACGGATAAAGAAGCGAGAGTATCGCTTTGTAAATCCATAATTTTCAATTTATACGCCGTATCACGTATTTAAAAGAATGAACGTAAACAAAAAACCCGTGACGGCTACGATAAGTGTGTTGGTGATAAATGCTTCGCCGATCATTCTTGACTCTACTATGTCCTTCGGATCGTACGGATCGACCTTGCAGGACAGCTCCTGCCCCTTGCTCGGACGCCTGCGCCGCCTGATTGTCGCGCCGTAAGTCTTCCCCTTCGCCTCGTAGGAAACGTCGGTGTAATAGATCACCTTGTCGCTCACGTCGCCGATCTTTGAGTGAGGGTTTTCCGTAACGACAGTGAAGTCCGTCACCCTCGCGCTCACCGGCTGCGTGTACAGGGAAAAGTTCATAGCGAGGTCGAATATGATGTGGTGTATCACGCCGATCGCCGTGACGGAGATCATCGCGAATACTCCGACGCGCCTGCCGACGACTCCGCACACGGTCGAGACGAACGTCAGGAAGCCGAAGCCGACAAGGCCAAGCGTTATCATCGCGCTCACGTGAGCCTGATAGTCCTTGCCCTGAATGTGTTCCTCCAGAGAAACGGCGTCCTCCGCATTCATCAGCTTTTCATATATCGACATATCGGGGATATCCTCACTGCTGATGGCAAGGCGCGCCTTTGAAGCCAGCTCAGACGGCTCCTTGTCATTCTTGTTCATCTTATCCCCCATTTCCTTCAGAGTAATGACATAATACAATTTCGGTAAAGACGCTTCTGCGCCTTAGCTGCGCTTTGCTCTGTCAGAGCGGCTTGCTCTTCATTATCAGCACCTTTGAGATGCGGCGGTCTTCTATCTCGGAGACGGTCAGGATCACGTCGCCCTTTTTGATCACAGGCTTTTCCTCGGGCTGAGGTATCCTGCCGAGGCGCTCGAGTATGTACGCCGCGAGCGTTTCGCAGCCCTCGGGCGCTTCGAGCGATTCGCCGACAAGCTCCTCAACGTCCTCGATCGCCGTCATTCCGTCCACGGAGAAGGCGTCGCCGCCGAGCTTTCTGATGCTCTCGTCCTCGTCGTCGAATTCGTCCTGAATGTTGCCGAGGATCTCCTCCACGAGATCCTCAAGTGTGATAAGCCCCTCTGTGCCGCCATACTCGTCAACGACGACGGCCATCTGCACCTTCTGCTCCGTCATGAGCGCGAACAGCGCCTCGCAGTTCTTGCTTTTCGGAACGAACGGAACCTTTCTCACTATATTCGCAAGGCTGAATGCGTCCTTCGATTCTCCGATGACGTAGCGAAGAAGATCCTTCACGTACAGCACGCCGATGATCGTGTCGATGTCGTCGTGATACACGGGAATACGTGAATAACCGGTGTCGATCGCAAGGCGCACCGTCTCGTCAAGCGAGGCCGTATCCTCCAGCGCGGTAATATCTATGCGGTGCGTCATAATGTCGCCGACCGCCATATCGGTAAAGTCAAAGATATTCTCTATACGGCTCTTCTCGTGTTCCTCTATGCTTCCGTTTTCCTCTCCGGCGTCGATCAGGTCGAGGATCTCCTCCTCCGTGACGTCTCGCCGCCTGAGACCGAGAAGCTGCGCGAACGAGTTTTTTGCCTTCTTCTTTTCCTTTTTTTCCGAACTGTCATCGGGCATCTTTTCAGCACTCCTTACGATCTGTCATGCGCTTTTCCGGCGCAAAAAATAATTCTCTGTTTTACTTATACACTGAATGCTCCGTTTTGTCAAGTGGTCTTCCGCAAAATTTTGGCAGGTGCAGTGCCGCTCCCGAAGAATCGTTTATCTGCACAAATTCGACAAAAGTTTTATGTTTATAATGTAGAATTTGCGAAAAGTATTGAAAACTTTGCAATAAAGAAATATAATAATAGATGTAAAAATACTTTATCCTTGAAGAGGGGGACTAACACAATGAGCGAAAAAAAAGGAATTATTGCGGAGTTTAAGGAATTCATCTCACGAGGCAACGTGATGGATCTTGCTGTCGGCGTTATCATCGGCGGCGCGTTCAACGGTATCGTATCATCGCTTTGCGACGACGTTATCATGCCTGCTATCCAGCTTCTGATCGGCACTGTCGCCGGGGACAAATACATCAACCCCGAGACGAACCAGCCCGATTTTGAGATGATGACAAAGGCGCTCAACGTCGGCACGATCAAGTTTGGCGCGTTCATTTCCGCTATCATCAACTTTCTCATCATGGCGATCATCATTTTCATGATCGTAAAGGCAGTCAACAAGATGATGGATCTCGGCAAGAAGAAGGAAGCGCCGAAGGAGGAGGCTCCCACAACGAAGGAATGCCCGTTCTGCCTCAGCGAGATTCCGATAAAAGCAAAGCGCTGCCCGCACTGCACCTCGCAGCTTGAGGAGCCTAAGGAGATCAAGATCGAGAAAAAAGCAAAGAAGTAACAAAAAAAGCGCCCGGATCCCGGGTGCTTTTTCAGTTTATTTCGCGCACGGTGCGAACGTCAGCGATTTGTCCTTCCTGCGGAAAATATCGGTGTAGTGGTCGTAGACCTCCTTATACTCCGGGAGAAAGCGCTTGATCTCGGGCGCGGAGAAGGGAACGATCAGGTAATCCGCCCACGTCGCCTGGTTGTAGTAGCAGTACATCAGTTCGTGGCTGAGATCCTCGATAATGATCTTCGTCTCGCCGTTTTCCGTCGTTTTTCTCACGGTGAACGTCGCAAGGACGCTCGTGACCTTATTGTAGTATTCGTCCTGCATCTGCGCGCAGAAAAGGTTGCCGAGGGAGTAGTAGACAAGCGTATCGCCTATGTACTCGGCAGGCTCTATGACGTGCGGGTGCGTGCCGATAACGAGGTCTGCGCCGCAGTCGGCGAGGTATTTCGCCATGTCGTCCTGGTAATCCGTCTCGTCCGTCGAATACTCAACTCCTGCGTGCATACATACGACGAGGAAATCAACCTTATCCCGGACGGCGTCGATATCGCTCTTGACCTGCTTTTTGTACGCCTTGTACTCCGCGTCCTCGCCGGGACTTGTGAAATTGCACGGCCAGACGTTGACGAGGTAATCCTTCCCCTCCGGCAGTATAAAGCCGTTGAGGCCGTACGTGTAATCGAGGACGGAATACGTCACGCCGTTGCATTCAAGGACGTGTACCTCATTGCGCTCCTCGCGGCTCGCGAAGGAGCCTGTCATAAACACGCCGTCCTGCTTTTTCCAGTATTTGCACGAAGCGAGAATGCCCTCCTCGCCGGCGTCGTACGTGTGGTTCGTCGCCGTGGATACGATATTGTATCCGAGATCGACCATCGCGTCGCCAGCCTCCTGCGGACTGCAAAAGCACGGATAGCTCGAAAGTCCGACCTCCTCGCCGCCAAGGATCGTTTCCTGGTTGTAGTAATTGAGGTCGCAGTCCTTTGTGAAGCGGCGCAGGTTGCGGACCATCGGCTTGAAATCGTACCCATTGCCGTTAGCGAGGGCATTTGCGTATGCGTACGTTGAATCATAGATGATATAGTCGCCTGCGATCGACATTCTGAACGTGCCGTTCTCCCTGCCCTGCGGCGCCGTATCCTCCTCGGGAGCGGACGCATTATGCTCCAACTCAAAGAGAACCTCGCCTTCCTCAAGCGCCTCGTCGGGAGCCTCCTGCTCCGCCGCAGCGCAGCCGCCGCACGCCGCCAGCACGCAAGCCGCCGCAAAAGCAGCAGCCGACCGCGCGGTAAATCCAAATTTCCTCAAAACGATCACCCCGATAGTATCATAAATCAATGTGTGTTGACTCCGCCCTGAAGCAGCTCATTTTGGCACAATGTCTTCTCATACTGCGCCGCGAAAAAAACGCATAGGTCCGCGGTCTTCGGCTATTCCCTGTCCGAGCAGAAACCACGCTCAAGGATATACGAATTTCCGCATTGTCAGCACACCATAATAATACCATTTTTTTCACACCAGGTCAACAGGCGGACGAGCGTCCGCCGGCAGTTCCGCTGATAGTTTTTTCAATTCCCAAATCCCTCTCCGCGT
>CADAYJ010000013.1:0-24813 GCA_902792115.1 uncultured Ruminococcus sp.
ATCGCGCAGAAATTTTTGAGGCAAATTGATTGAAAAATCCGAAGGAATACTGCCGTATTTCAAGGATTTTGAAAGCAATTTAACCAAAAAGGACAAGCGAGATGGGTGCTCAGTCCGCAGGACGTGATTTATTCAGTGGCTCCCTTAGTTGAATTACAAAAAATCCAGTTAAGCTTTCAAGCGCTTCCATTTCCAAAAATAAAGATGAAATTTACAAAAATGTATTGTTTACAAGTGCTTTGTGTGGTATAATTTTCTATGATTACAATAGGGGGCGGTGTATCCCCGCCCGAAAGGGTGAAAACGGAAGGTGAAGGTATGAAAAAATTCAAGGTCACGTTTAATGCTCCGGTCACGCTGATGTTCGTCGCGGTCTGCTTTGCCG
Organism: uncultured Ruminococcus sp.; assembly: GCA_902792115.1. GTDB lineage: Bacteria > Bacillota > Clostridia > Oscillospirales > Acutalibacteraceae > RUG592. The sequence continues at coordinate 386 of CADAYJ010000013.1, forward strand.
CGCTTATCCTGGGGTATATCACCGGAGGGTGGACGACGAACCATTTGTTCAGCGTGTACCGCTCGTCTCTTTTAAGTCCGCTTACGTATGTGCGCTTTTTCGGCCACGTTTTCGGTCACGCCAATTGGGATCATTTCCTCGGGAATATGATGACGCTGCTCATAATCGCGCCGCTGCTTGAAGAAAAGTACGGCTCCGTCAACGTCCTCTGGGTTATTCTTGCGACAGCCGGCGTCACGGGCGTTCTGAGCTTTCTGCTCTTCCCGAACGTCCAGCTTCTCGGCGCGAGCGGCGTTGTGTTCGCGTTTATCCTGCTTTCGTCGATAACGAGTGTCGTCGAGGGCGAGATACCGCTCACGTTTATCCTCGTAGCCGTGATCTACCTCGGGCAGCAGGTCTACGACGGGCTGTTCGTTGTGGACAATATCTCGAATTTCGGTCACATTATCGGCGGCGTTTGCGGCTCTGCTATCGGCTACAAGCTCAATAAGGGCAAGGGCGCGAAGAGCCAGCCTCCTGCGCCTCCTGCACCCTCTGCGCCTGCGCAGCCGATGCAGACGGTAAACGGAAATAACGGAAATTATTACTGATTCTTAGGAGTTTTGGATCAAAATGGTTGAACTACACGATCACGATCCGGAGGAGATATTTCTCGCGCTGGACAAGCGAAGCGGCGGCAAGGCGTGCTTTTACAGAGTTCCCGGCTACTGCGCCGACGCCGGACGCTTCATAGAGCGCGTGTATTCCGCGGCGAGGGCGAAGGGCGCCGCCGTTGAGGGGCCTCTCCCGAACCCGGACGAGAAGCAGGTCTCGTTTTATACGGAGATCCTCGGCAGCGAGTTCCACCTCGACCGTATGTTCATCGGCAGCTCGCTCGGACGCTGGCTGCCCAGGCTCGACAACAAGCAGTGTACGCGCCTCGCTGACGCCGTGTACGATTCGCTCGTGCGCTATAAGGCGCTCGGCAAGAACGACGCAATGGTCAAGAATATGTACGTACGCCTGCTTTGCCAGATGTACTACGGTCTGCAAAGCATTATAGCGCATATCGGTGAGAATGAGCCGCCGAAGCTGCTTTACAGCGGCGCACTCGGCAAAAACGGACTTTCAGCGCTTGAGCTTCTCAACGCCTGCGGCTGCGACGTCGTCCTGATACAGAACAGGGGAGAGCAGGAGTACGATTCGCTCGACGAGCGAGGAAGGCTCTCCGTCCGGCTGTCGTTCCCCGATATGGGCGAATTCCCCGAGGGGTACGGCGTAGCCTCTCTTGACAAGGCGTTCACTCAGCGCGAGCAGACGGAACGGCTGCGCGGATTGCGTCCGACGGTGCGCGCCGCGACGAATATCTGGCTCTCCGGAACGGATATCCTCGGCGATATCCGCAGGCTGCCCGTCACGAGAGGGAAGGACGAGCACCTCTTCTACAACGCATTCTGTCGCGTCAGCGGCGTCGATGACAAGCTGACGTATCAGAACGAGCTTTACAAATTTTATATTGAGATCAAAAACAGCGGACGTCGCTTTGCGATCGTCCAGAATAAAATACCGATGCCGACGAACGAGGAGCTTGAACGCATCGACAGGCGCAGCTTCGAGACGAAGGAGCAGCTTGTGGGCGCAATGCTCAAATGTGTGCTGATGCCCCCGAATGAGGAGCTGAAAAGGCTGATGGCATCGGCTTTCGTAGACGTGCTGCTCGACGAGGCGGACAAGCCCGGCATGACGCAGCAGCGCCTCACGACGATGGCGGCCTGCACTGCCTGCTGGCTCAACCGCTACGGTCCGACGCTTCTCAACGGCTGGGCGATGCCGCTCGTGTCGCTGCTGATATACTTCGGCGGCTGCAAGAGCGTCCACGAGGCGGCTTTTCTGAGAATGCTCTCGCGGCTCCCGTGCGACGTGCTTATCCTCTCGCCGAATCTCAACACGAAGTGCCAGCTTGAGGACGACAAGCTGTTTGAATTGCAGTATACGCAGTCTATGAACCTCACGGAGTTCCCGACGGAGACCAGCACACAGCAGTTCGGCACCGCCGCGTACCACGCCGAGCGCGAGCTTGACGAGGCACTCTATGCCGGTACGGGGATATACCGCGACTACCAGTACAAAAAGGCGAACTCCGTCGTGCTGAAGACGATGTTCGAGGAGATCGAGATCCTCTGGAAGCAGGAGACGAAGTTCCGCCCCAATTTCAGCGTCATAGACGACACGGTGAACGTGCCCGTCATTTTTGCGAAGATATCGGGCGTGAAGGACTCTCAGCCGGCGAAATACTGGAAGAGCGTGCAGCAGCTCATGACGGAGAACACGTTCGTTATCTATTCCGCGCCGTTCATAACGCGCGAAACGGAGAACCCGATGAAGTTCTGCTCGGCGCAGCTTATCCGAGGCGGCAGGCTGCAGCGAAACGCGATCCTCCAGAACAGGGCGTACCGTTACAGACACCTGCGCGAGGAGACTCAGACTTATATCTTTGACAAGATCGACCTGCTGATGAATTCACACCTCATCAGCGGTACATACGAAAACGGAACGGAGTACCTTATAGCGGCGACGCTGCTGTATCTGCCCGATCCGATAATCAAGCTGATCCAGGGGTTTGACTTCACAAAGGTCAGCCCGAAGATCATATATATAAACCTCGGTGAGATTCCGATCACACTGGAGGACTCCATACTAACGGCATTTCTGAGCCTGTGCGGCTTCGACGTGCTGTTCCTGGTTCCTACGGGATACAGGACGGTGGAGAATTTTTTCAGTAAGAATATACTCGACGAGCATAAGATCGGCGAATATATGTATGACCTGCAGGCGCCGAAGCTGAAGGTTCCTAAGCCGAAGCCGTCCGCAGCAAAAAGCAAGCCGCTTTTCGGCGGTATTTTCAGGAAGGGGAAGTAATATATGGGAATTGATTTCGGAAAGCCGAGCGATTTTCAGAACGCTCAGCGAAATGCACCGATGAACGCACAGCCCGTAACGAAGGGTATGATCGTTCTCGAAAAGGAGGAGCCGAAGCCGTACGACATCGTCGCCGACAGGCAGAAAATGACGCGCGAGCTTGTGAACTCCGCGGAGATCGACAAGCTGACAAGCCAGATCTCCGTACACGACATGAATACGATAGTCAGCTTCGGAGGCGAGACGGCAAACAGGATCGCTCAGGTGTCCGACGCCGTCCTCAGGAACACGAACCTCTCGCAGCTTGACGATTCCGTAGTGATGCTCAACGCGCTCAAAAAGGTCATGGATCAGTTCGATATGGACGAGATCCAGAAGGAGCCGGGCAAGTTTGACAAGTTCTGGCTCGGCGCGCGCAAGAGCCTCGACAGAATTCTCTCGAAATACGTCTCTATGGGCGACGACGTAGACAAGATCTACGTGCAGCTCAAGCAGTACGAGGCGGAGATAATCCAGACGAACCGCAAGCTGGAGGATATGTTTGAGACGAACGTGGACTACTACCACTCGCTCGTAAAGTATATCGTAGCCGGTGAGCAGGCTACGAAGGAGCTGGAGGGCTATATACTCCAGCGCAGGGACGATCTTGAAATGACGGGCGACTCAACGATCCAGTTTGAGATCCAGGCGTGCGAGCAGGCTCTGTCAATGCTCGAGCAGCGCGTTCAGGATCTCAGAACGGCGGAGAGCGTCGCAATGCAGTCTATTCCGCTCATCAAGACGATGGAGTTCAGCAACCTCAACCTCATGAGGAAGATCGACTCCGCGTTCATCGTCACGCTGCCGATCTTCAAGCAGGCTCTCGCTCAGGCGGTGATGCTCAAGCGCCAGCGTATCCAGGCGGACGCGCTCGCCGCACTCGACCAGAAGACGAACGAGCTGCTCATCAAGAACGCGCAGAACGCCGTCGAGCAGTCGAAGATGATCGCGCACCTCACAACGGGCAGCTCCATCAAGGTGGATACGCTCGAAACGACGTGGCAGACGATCATGAACGGCATTCAGGAGACGAGGCAGATCCAGGACGAGGCAAGACGTCAGAGGATAGACGCGAAGGCGCGCCTCGAAAACATCAAGGACGAGTTCTACAAGAACTATACGATGCCTCCCGAGGGCACGTCTCTGAAAAAGTACTGATTTGGAAATTGTTTTATGTTTAATATAAAACGTAATATGATAATATTGGAGGTAATATCATGGCAATCAATCTTATGAAAGGTCAGAAGGTAGACCTTACGAAGAGCAACCCGAGTCTTAAAAGCATTATGGTAGGTCTCGGCTGGGATGTCAACGTGTTTGACGGCGGCGCGGATTTTGACCTTGACGCCTGCGCATTTCTTCTTGACGCTTCCGGCAAGTGCCCCACGGAGAAGGATTTCATCTTTTACAGCAACCTTACTCATTCAAGCGGAGCTGTCCAGCATATGGGCGATAACCTCACCGGCGAGGGCGAGGGTGACGACGAGCAGATTCTCGTCGATCTGACAAAGGTTCCGGCGAATATTGAGAAGATCGCGTTTACCGTTACGATCTACGACGCGGACGCGCGCCGCCAGAATTTCGGTCAGGTATCCAATTCGTATATCCGCATCGTTGACGAGCAGACGGGCAGCGAGATCATTCACTACGACCTCGGCGAGGACTTCTCCATCGAGACGGCTATCGTTGTCGGAGAGCTTTATAAGTACAACGGCAACTGGAAGTTCAACGCGATCGGCAGCGGCTTCCGCGGCGGCCTTGCGGCTCTCTGCGCGAACTACGGCATCGACGTAGCATAATTCTTCCCCGGAGGTATGAAATGGTGACTAATATTACAAAGGGGCAGGTTTTCGATCTGCAGAAGGAAGATCCCGAGCTCAACTCCGTTTTCGTCGGAATCGGATGGGACGTAGGCGAGAATGACGGAACGCAGTTCGACCTTGATGCGTGCGCGTTCCTGATGGGCAGTGACGGTCTCGTATCCGAGGCGTCAGATTTTATCTATTTCCGCAACCTCAGACACCCGACAGGCGCCGTCGTTCATTCCGGCGACAATACAACGGGTGACGGCGAGGGCGACGACGAGGCGATCACGGTCGATTTCTCGCTGCTTCCCGACAGCGTTTCGAGGATCGCCTTCACGGTCAGCATATATGAGGCGTTCGAGAGGCAGCAGACGTTCGGTCAGATCAGGAACGCTTATATCCGCTTCTACGATCCGGAGGTCGGCGAGATATTCCGCTTCGACCTCGGCGAGGAGTTCTCTGATGATACAGCGATCGTCTTCGGCGAGCTTGTGAAGAAGGCGGAAGGCGGCTGGGCTTTTGCTGCACTCGGCGAGGGGCTTCAGGGCGGTATCATAGCGCTTTCGCGCCGCTTCGGTGTTTTCAGAAAGTAACGCCGGAACGGGACGTTTGAAAAGAGGTACGGTATCATATGGCGGTTAATTTGGGAAAAGGGCAGAAGGTCAGCCTTACGAAGGGAAATCCCGGTCTTTCCGGCGTCGTCGCCGGCTTCGGCTGGGACGCCGTGTCTGCCGGCAGCGTCGTGGAGCTTGACGCCTCGGCGTTTCTGCTGACGTCGTCCGGCAAGGTGTCGGATTCAAAGGACTTCGTATTCTACGGCAACCTTACTCACCCGTCCGGCGGCGTCGTCCATCTGGGCAGCGCGGCCGGAGACAAGCAGCAGATAAAGATCGAGTTCTCCAAAATCCCCGGCAGTATCCTGCGGATCGCTTTTTCCGCAGCGATATACGACGGCGAGACGAGGGGGCAGAGCTTCGCCCGCGTGAGGAACGCATATATCAGGCTCCTCGACGCGCAGACGAAAAACGAGCTTGTTCGCTACGAGCTTGCCGGTCAGTTCACGGACGAGACGGCTGTGATCTTCGGCGAGCTTTACAAAAACAACGGAGAATGGAAATTCAATGCGATGGGCAGCGGCTGCAGGGGCGGCCTTGCGGCGCTTTGCGGAGCCTACGGCATTGAGGTGGGCTGATCGGAGGTAACTTAATATGTCAGTCAATTTGGTAAAAGGTCAAAAAATCAGCCTCGTTAAAGAGGCGCCGCAGCAGGGCGGTGCAAATGCCGGCGGACCGAACGGCAGCGGCTACGGCGTTGCGGCAGGTATGGCGGCCGTTGCCGGCGCTGCAATGCTCGCAGGAGCGATGGGCAGGCGCGGCGTTCCGCTCAACAGGATCGTCGTCGGTCTCGGCTGGGACGCAGCTCCGCGCGGAGCAGGCTACGGCGCACAGCCGCAGCAGCAGAGAGGTCTTTTCGGAAGCCTCTTCGGCTCGTCCTCCGCTCCGAGGACGGTTGAGATAGACTGCGACGCTTCCGCGGTCCTGCTTCAGGGCGGTCGCTACGTTGACCGCAGGGATCTCGTATACTTCGGCAATCTGAACCATTACAGCGGTGCGGTGCGCCACATGGGAGACAACCTCACGGGCGACGGCGAGGGCGACGACGAGCAGATCGTGATCGACCTCAATTCGATCCCACCGCAGTACGACAAGATCGTTATCGTCGTTAATATTTTCAACGCGGAGAAGAAGAAGCAGGACTTCGGCATGATCAGCAATGCGTTTGTGCGCATCGTGGACGCGCAGTCGGGGCAGGAGTTCCTTCGCTACGACCTTTCCGAGAATTATCCCGGAATGACGGCGATGATCTTCGGCGAGATATACCGCTACAACAACGAATGGAAGTTCGCCGCTGTCGGCGCAGGCACGCGCGACGGCTCTCTCAGCGAGCTTGTTCAGAGGTACAAGTAAAAAAAGACGGAAGGGTACGCGGCAAAGGGCTTTTTGCCTGAATTTTTCGGCACGGAGCCTTAGCCGCGGCGCCTTCCCGGCTTTTACGCTAAATTTCAAATATAACCTTTACCGAATATCGAAGCGTTTGCTGAAATTTAGTATTATATATTCATTATCCATTTTTCAGGAGGGATTTCAGTGAAATACAACGGACTTACCGACCAACAGGTCGAAGAGTCACGGGAGAAAAACGGCTCGAACGTAATCCCCGACTCCGAACCGACTACCTTTTGGGCGGAATTCAAGGAGACATTCAACGATCCGATGATCAGGATCCTGCTTATCATAGCGGCTATCATGATCGTGATGTTCTTCTTCGGCAAGGCGGCTATCTACGAGCCGCTCGGTACGATCATCGCTATTCTCATAGTTGCGACGGTAACGGCGAAGACCGGCGTCGCAAGCGATACAAAGTACCGCGAGCTAAAGGAGAGCACAGAGAAGGACAAATGTAAGGCGTACCGCAACGGTCTCGTAACCGTTATCGACATTGACGACACGGTTGTAGGCGACAAGATCCTGCTCCAGTCGGGCGACAAGATCCCCGCGGACGGTATCCTTATCGACGGCAAGCTGAAGGTCGATAACTCCGCGCTCAACGGCGAGGCGGAGGAATGTAAGAAGACGGCGGCTTCCGAGGAAACGGAGCTGGCCGACGAGATCACGGGCGACACCTTCGTGGACGAGCACTCCCTTTTCAGAGGCGCTGTCGTATTTGACGGCGAGGGTGTTCTCGACGTAAGAAAGGTCGGCCTCAAGACGATGATGGGCAAGATGGCAGAGGAGATGCAGGAGGACGAGCCGGACTCGCCGCTCAAGGTCAAGCTCGCAAAGCTCGCAAACCAGATATCTACGTTCGGCTACATCGGCGCCGGCGTTATCACGCTTCTTTACGTCGCTTACTTCATCTTCTTCCAGAAGACGGCGGCAGGAGCTGTCGGTCCTGCGGCGTTCTTCGCTCAGGATATCGGCGTTATCGTTCAGAAATTCGTAGACGCAGTATCGCTCGCGGTCGTAATCATCGTCTGCGCCGTGCCTGAGGGACTTCCTCTTATGATCTCCCTCGTGCTCATGCAGAACACATCAAAGATGCTCGACCACAACGTCCTCGTCCGCAAGGCAGAGGGTATCGAGACGGCAGGCTCGCTCAATATTCTCTTCTCCGATAAGACGGGTACGATCACAAAGGGCAAGCTCGAGGTAGTCGATTTCTTCACGGCGGACGGCAAGTCCATCAAGATAGACGAGCTTTCAAAGCACAGCAAGGTCAAGGGCCTTGTCGATATCGCGATCGGCAAGAATACACAGGCTCTCTTTGACGACCACCACAAGGTCATCGGCGGCAACGCCACGGATCAGGCGCTGATGAAGTTCATCGGCGAGGAGGTCTTCACAAGCCTTTCCAAGACGACGGAATACATCGTTACAGACGCACAGGGCTTTAACTCCACTAACAAGTTCAGCCAGGCGCGCATCGAGCACCTCGGCAAGACATTCTACAAGGGCGCACCGGAGCGCCTTCTCGCAGGCGCCAAGAGCTACCTCGACGCCGACGGCAATATCCAGAAGCTCGACAAGTCCGTTCTCGACAAGAAGATCGACGAGCTTGCCGACAAGGCTATGCGCGTGCTCGCTTTCGGCTACTCCGAGTCCAAAATGACGGAGAACAAGATCAATGACGACGTAGTTATCATCGGTCTCGTCGGTATCCGCGACGAGGTACGCCCCGAGGCGAAGGACGCAATCGCGCAGGTACAGGGCGCAGGAATCCAGGTCGTAATGATCACGGGCGACCGCCTCGAGACGGCAGTTGCGATCGCTAAGGACGCAGGTCTTCTCAAGAACAGCAGCGATATCGCTCTCTCCAGCGCACAGCTCAACTCCATGAGCGACGAGGTCGTCAAGAAGATGATCCCGAATATCCGCGTTATCGCGAGAGCGCTCCCGACCGACAAGTCGAGAATGGTACGTCTCTGCCAGGAGATGAACCTCGTTGTCGGTATGACGGGCGACGGCGTAAACGACTCCCCGGCGCTCAAGCGCGCAGACGTCGGCTTCGCAATGGGCAGCGGTACGGAAGCCGCAAAGGAAGCCGGCAAGATCGTTATCCTCGACGACAACTTCAAGTCGATCAAGGACGCTATCTGGTATGGACGTACTATCTACCACAACATTCTCAAATTCTGCAAGTTCCAGCTCGTTATCAACGTAGCGGCCGTCGTAGTTTCGGCAATAGCGCCGTTCTTCGGCATCGAGGAGCCGCTTAAGGTCACGCACCTTCTCTTTGTAAACCTCGTCATGGACTCTCTCGGCGCGATCATGCTCGGCAACGAGCCTGCGCTCAAGAAGTACATGAAGGAGAAACCGCGCCGCAGAGACGAGAGCATCATCAGCGTCGCTATGATGACTCAGATCATCATCATGGGCGCATGGCTCACGGCTATCAGCTTTGCATTCCTCAAGCTTCCGTTCTTCGCAGGCTTCTTCCAGCCCGACACGGACATGGCAAAGCAGCTCACGGGCTACTTCGTACTCTTTATCCTCGCGGCTCTCGCAAACGGCTTCAACGTCCGCGACGACGGCTTCAAGATCTTCCACGGTCTCGGCGAGAACCCGAACTTCCTCAAGGTCATGGCGACTATCATTCTTATCCAGGCAGCTCTCGTAAACTGCGCGCTCATTCCGCTTGCGCCGTTTAAGTTCGTAGGCGAGATGTTCAGCTGCGTACCGTTCAGCGGCATCGGCTGGTGCGTCGTTGCGCTGCTCGCGATCACGATGATCCCGGTAGACCTCATCAGAAAGTGCTTCGTAATGGCGACGGCAGGCTCCGCAAAGGCTGACGCAGCAACGGACGCAGAGGACAACCTCGACATCGCGCCGGTAGTTGAGAAGCCGAAGCCCGAAAAGAAGGCTGAGCCTAAGAAGGAGACTCCGAAGGCAGACCTCAAGAAGGACGAGCCTAAGAAGGAAGCTCCGAAGGCAGACCTCAAGAAGGACGAGCCGAAGAAGGAGACTCCGAAGGCAGAGACTAAGAAGACCGAACAGAAGAAGCCGCAGCAGGGCGGACAGAACAGCAATCAGAACAAGAATACTCAGAACAAGGGCAATCAGGGCGGTCAGAACAAAGGCAGCCAGGGCGGCTCAAAGAAGAAAAAGAAGAAGAGATAAGCTCTGAATAAAGAAGCAGCTCGGTGTTATAGCCGGGCTGCTTTTTGTTGTGTATTATCTGTATATGAACGAGCATAATTGACAGCGCAGAAAAGCCGGCAAGCAAGATATTTCATTACGGACTACTATAAAGCGGCGTAAGCCACACGACACCCTCCCGCATTTCGCAGGAGGGTGTCGTGTCGTTATATCAGCCTTTCAGTATCATATAAAGCAATTCATAAAGCTGCTTTGCCTGCTCCGGTGAGAGCGCCATGCATGAGCACATCTTTGCAGGGATATCGCCGGCGCGTTCCTTCATAGCGCGCCCCTCGTCCGTGAGAACGACGCGCACGCAGCGCTCGTCGCTCTCGCTGCGCTCGCGGCGGAGGTAGCCCTTCGCTTCGAGCTTTTTGAGCAGCGGTGTTACCGTTCCGCTGTCGAGCATGAGCCGCTCGCAGATCTCGCTCACGAGCAGCCCGTCGCGCTCCCAGAGCACGAGAAAGAGGATATACTGCGTGTACGTAAGCCCCAGAGGCTTCAAATACGGGGTGTATGCCCCGACGATCTTCCGCGCCGCCGCGTAGAGCGGAAAGCAGAGCTGGTTTTCGAGCTTTAGTGCATCGTCCTTGTCGTGCTCCATGATAATATCTCCTTTATGAATGTGAACTGTGAGAGGCTTTACGCTCCGCACGCAGCGAGAGCCGCGACTGTGCCGTCGGCGGCGGCAGTCGTAAGCTGGCGTACCTCCTTTGCGCGGCAGTCGCCTGCTGCGTAAACGCCGGGTGTTTTTGTCCGGCAGCCTTCGTCCGCTGCGACGTATCCCTTTTCGTCGAGGTCTACGGTGTTCGCGAACGCGCCGTTGTCGGGCATTTGCCCGATTGCGACGAACAGCCCTGCTGCGGATATCTCGCGCACGCTGCCGTCCGACTTGCTCGTCACCTCGACGGCGGATAGCTTTTCCTCGCCGATCAGCTTCGTTACGGTGCTGCCGAGAAGCAGCTCGACGTTCTCACGCGCTTTGAGCCTTTCAACGTCCGCAGGAGCTGCGCCGAAATTCCTCGCGCTGTGGATAACGTAGACCTTAGCGCAGTATTCCGAGAGAAAGAGCGCGTCCTCAACGGCGATCCTGCCGCCGCCGAAAACGGCGACGTCCTTTCCGCGGAAAAACATTCCGTCGCACGTCGCGCAGTACGAAACGCCCCTTCCGAGCAGCTTGTCCTCGCGCGCAAGCCCCATCGGCTTATTGCGCGCACCCGTCGCGATGATCACGGCCTTTCCCTCGTATTCGTTTGGAGCAGAGGTCTTTACCGTCTTTGTTTCGCCCTTGTCCTCGATCGCGACGGCCGTCTCGTAGACGATCCGAGCGCCGAGCGCCGTCGCCTGCTCATACAGCTTCTGCGCGAACTCAAAGCCTGATATTCCCGGCAGACCTGGGTAATTATCTATCCTCGCCGCGTTGACGATCTGTCCGCCGTACGTTTTTGCCTCGATCAGAAGCGCGCTCTTGCCGGCGCGCAGCGCGTAGATAGCTGCCGTCAGCCCTGCCGGGCCTGCGCCGATGATAATGATGTCGTCCATAATCTCGCTCCGTTACACGTTCTTTACGAGGTCGAGCACAGCCGCCTTCGGAATAACGCCGACGCTGCGCTTCGCCTCACTGCCGCCCTTGAAGACGATAAGACAGGGGATGGAGCTGATGCCGAAGCGCTCTGCAAGCTCAGGCTGCTCGTCCACGTTCACCTTGCCGACCTTGAAGCCCTCCGCGCCCTCGCTTACCTCGTCCACAACGGGCGAGAGCATTCTGCACGGACCGCACCAGATCGCCCAGAAATCGACGAGTACGGGAACGTCGCTGCGAAGTACCTCTTTTTCAAAGTTTTCCATTGTTAATTCAATCACTGCCATAATAATCTCTCCTTGTATTCTATAATAGTTTAATTGTTAAACAGCTAACAGCTCAGCGACCGCCGCATCGACCTTTTTCATGTCGTCGAGCGGCTCAAAACGCGCTGTGACCTCGCCGTTCCTGTCTACGAGGAATTTCGTGAAATTCCACTTGATGTTCGGGTTGTTCTTGTAATCCTTGTCGATCGCCTTCAGCATGGTTCCCATAGCGAGAGCCTTCGGGCCTCTGCCGAAGCCCTTGAACCCCTGACGGCTTTTCAGGAATGTGTAGAGAGGAAGCTCGTTCTCGCCGTTTACGTCGGCTTTTTTCATCTGCGGAAATTTAGTCTTGTATTTCAGTGTGCAGAATTCGTGGATCTCGTCGTCGGTTCCGGGAGCCTGATTTGCAAACTGATTGCAGGGGATATCAAGTATCTCAAGCCCCTTGTCGTGGTATTTCTCATACATCTCCTCAAGCTCCTTGTACTGCGGAGTGAAGCCGCAGCCCGTCGCCGTGTTGACAATAAGGACAACCTTCCCTTTGAAATCCGACATCGAAATCTCCCCACCCTTAGGCGCGGGAACGGTGTGTTCGTAAAAGCTGCTCATGTTTGTCATCTCCCAAACTGTATTGAAACAAATTAAATTGTTTACAATTTAATTTTATCACACTTGTTTTCCCTTGTCAACAGTTTTTTAAAAATTTTTTTATTCTATTATGCGCGTTTATTTTGCTTCTTTTCATAAATAATAACAACAGGAAGAAAACGGCAGAAGGAACAAGAATGTAAGTATTTTGGAGAAAAAAGTCGAAAGCAGAGGGAAAATCGGTTTCAGACTGTGTTTTTATTGTTACAATGATGTAATTAGTGTATAAAAAATGTGTAATTTTTTAAGCGATATGGCGAAATTTTCTTATTTTACAAAAATTCATTGAAATTTTGTTTCAAATGTGATACATTTATATAGTAGAAAAATATTCTGTAAGTTTTGGAATGGGGTTTGCAGATAACGTAGGCTGCAATGCACAAGATTTTCAGATGACTAATCGTCAGGAGGAAAAAAAGATGGCTTTTCAGTTAGAAGAAGAATTTAACGGCAATCTGCCCGTTATCAAAGTTATAGGCGTCGGCGGCGGCGGCGGAAACGCAGTCAACCGCATGGTAGACAGCGGCGTTGCGTCGGTCGAATTCATCTCGATCAACACGGACGACCATGTTCTCCAGATGTCAAAGGCTAACCAGAAGATCCACATCGGCGAGAAGCTCACCCACGGAAAGGGCGCAGGCTCTCAGCCGGCTATCGGCGAAAAGGCCGCTATTGAGAACAGCGACGAGATCGCTGCCGTTCTCAAGGATACAGATATGGTATTCATCACCGCAGGCATGGGCGGCGGCACAGGCACAGGCGCGGCTCCCATCGTTGCGAAGATCGCAAAGGAGATGGGTATCCTCACGGTCGCTATCGTTACGAAGCCCTTCGCTTTTGAGGGCAAGCACCGTATGCAGCAGGCTGAGGCAGGTATTGAGGAGCTTCGTCAGAACGTAGACTCCCTCGTTATCGTGCCGAACGAGCGCCTCAAGAAGCTCGACGATCTCCCGACGCTCACGCTCAAGAATGCGTTCTCCATCGCGGACGACGTACTCAAGCAGGGCGTTCAGAGCATTTCGGATCTGATCCTTGTACCGGGCCTCGTAAATCTCGACTTCGCGGACGTTACCGCGGTTATGGCGGACGCCGGTCTCGCTCACATGGGCGTTGGCGTCGCAACGGGCGAGGGCAAGGCGGAGACAGCCGCTATCAAGGCTATCAGCTCGCCGCTTCTTGAAACGACGATCGAGGGCGCAAAGGGCCTCGTTGTAAACATCACGGCTTCCCCGGACGTCGGACTCGAGGAGATCGACAAGGCATCCACGCTCATCACGAGCAAGGCGGACGAGGACGCAAACATCATCTGGGGCGCGGCTCTCAGAGACGATATGCAGGACAAGATCCAGATCACCGTTATCGCGACGGGCTTCGGCGACGACGCTCAGGTTCCCGGCGCACAGCCTAAGGCTCAGCCGCAGGCAAGACCGGCAGCTCCGGCTCCGTCCGTAAACGTCGCAAAGGCTGTTCCGGCAAAGACGAACGCCGGCGCACCCGAGAGAAGAACGGTCGAGATCAACGTGAACAAGGCTCCGGTGCAGTCCGCTCCGGCGAAGAAGAGCGCGGCTCCCGTAGACGAGGACGACGCATTCTTCCAGATCATGAAGATGTTCAACGACGATTGATCGCTAAATCTGATTATAAGAGATTAAATATATATTGACAGACAGACTTTGACGAAAGACCTCCCCATAAGGGGAGGCTTTTTCGTTCTTAACAAAAGTTTATAATTAATCTGTTGACCGTTCACAGAATAAATGATAGAATGAAATCGGAGAGAGATGCTTTTGTGAACGGGGGTGAGGAGTTGAGCGAGGAAAGCATTTACGGAGAGTACAGGGGTAACCTGGAAAAAATACTGGAGAATATCGTCGGAAGGATCAGGGATTATACCGACGAAACGTATGAGCAGACCGGCACCAAGCTGCATGAGCACCTGATCGCCCGCGTTAAAAGCGACGAGAGTATGCGCGAGAAGTGCCGCAGAAGGGGGCTTCCGGAAACACCGTATTCCGCGCTGCACGAGCTGACGGACAGCATAGGGATACGCATTATCTGCTCGTTTATAGATGATGTTTACGAGAACGTACGGCGCATCAAGGCGTTTCCGAATCTGAGCGTAGTGCTGGAGAAGGACTATATCCGCCACGCGAAGCCGAACGGCTACCGCAGCTACCATATGATAATCAAGGTCGAGGCGCCGTTTGAGGACGTCGCGGGGAATACGCCCGGCGAGTATTTCGTGGAGCTGCAGCTTCGCACGATAGCGATGGATTCGTGGGCGAGCCTGGAGCACAAGATGAAGTACAAGAAAAATATCCCGAATTCCGATATCATCGTAGCGGAGCTGAAGCGCTGCGCCGACGAGCTTGCCGCTTGCGACGTCTCGATGCAGACGATCAGAGATCTTATAAACTATTCATCATAAGGAGGCGGTCACATGAGACTGCTGCTCGCAGAAGACGAGAGAGACCTTTCAAGGGCGCTCACCGCTGTGCTGACGCACTCCGGCTACGAGACGGACGCCGCTTTCGACGGCGTTGAGGCGCTTGAATTCCTCGAAAAGAACGACTATGACGTCATAGTCATGGATATCATGATGCCGAGAATGGACGGTATAGAGGCGCTTCGCAGGATACGCGGAAGCGGCAACTACACGCCCGTTCTGCTGCTGACTGCGAAGGCCGAGGTGGACGACAGAGTCACCGGTCTGGACGCCGGCGCCGACGATTACCTCACTAAGCCCTTCGCGATAAAGGAGCTTCTGGCGCGCGTGAAGTCAATGACGCGCCGCCGAGAGGTGTACGAGCCGAAGCACCTTCGCGTAGGCTCCGTTATGCTCGACATCGAAAAGCAGGAGATCACGAGCGAAAACTCGATCAGCCTTGCACTAAAGGAGACAAAGCTGCTTGAATTCTTTATGCTCAACGCCGAGAGACCCCTCACGACGGAGCGCATTTTCGACCACGTGTGGAAGGGCGACGAGAGCGCAGAGCGCGACGTCGTCTGGGTATACGTCAGCTTTCTCCGAAGCAAGCTGCATTCGATCAACGCCGATATCGACATCGAGGGCGAAAAAGACGGCAGCTTTATTTTAAAGCGCGTGTAAAACGGAGGCGCATATGAAAAAACTCCGATGGACATTTATCGGCATCGCGTCAGGAGCCGTGCTGCTCGTTCTGACGCTTGTCCTGATCTCGCTTTACGCCGTCAATGTGCTGTCTACATACAACGAGATCTATTCGATCACGGAATTCATCATAGAGAACAGCGGAAGGATGCCGCACCTCGACAGGAAGGAAACTCTGACGGACTTTATCTTCTACGAGGAAATGCAGTATGAAACGAGGTATTTCTCGCTTCTGACGGACAATAACGGCAATATCCTCAGCGGCAATTTCGATCATATCGCCTCGGTCAGCGGAGACGACGCCGACAGAATGCTCGATGCGATCGCCTCCGCGACCTCGGAGCCGACGCTCCTCAAAATATTCAGCGATCCGCGCAGGCGCGGCATTATTTTCGGTACAGACAGCGACTTCGCGTATATGCGTTCCGAGCTGGATCCGCAGGAGCTTGCCGTTAAGCTCCGCAGTGAGAATTTTTACAGAAGCGTCTCCGGAGACGTTACGGAGATCTCAAAGAACGGCGGCTATATCATCGTTTTTCTCGACTGCTCCCGACGTATCCTCGATATGCGCGAGCTGCGAATTTCAATGTTTATTATCGGTATCGGCAGCTTCCTGATCTTCTTTATTATCATCTCCGCGTACTCGAAGCGCGCGATACAGCCGTATATAGACAACCACGAAAAGCAGCGCCAGTTCATAACGAATGCCGGTCACGAGCTGAAAACGCCGCTCACGATCATTTCCGCCAATATGGAGGTGCTTGAAATGATCGAGGGCAAGAATGAGTGGACGGAGAGCACGCTCAACCAGGTAAAGCGCCTTACGGGGCTTGTCACCGACCTCATCACGATCGCGAGGACGGAGGAGTATTCCGACGCCGACGAAAAGCTCAGCGACAATGTGGACGCGAGCGCCCTTGTCAGAGAGCTTACCGACAGCTTCAAGGCGGTAGCCGAAAAGCAGGGCAAGCACATAGACGCGCAGATCGACGATGAAGTCACGCTGATGGGCGACAAGAAGCGCTTAAACGAGCTTTTCTCCATACTCATCGACAACGCCGTCAAATACTGCGACGACGGCGGCACTATCAAGGTCGAGCTGAAGGCGAGGAAGAGAGGCTTGCAGTATATCGTCTCAAACGATTACGCCGACGGCAAGAATGCCGATTACTCCCGCTTCTTCGAGCGCTTCTACCGCGGCGATACGTCTCACAACAGCGAAAAGGCCGGCTACGGAATCGGGCTTTCAATGGCAAAGTCGATCGTCAAAATGCACCGCGGAAGGATATTCGTGGGCTGGAACGCAGGGGTGATCTCGTTTACGGTGCTGATTTAAGAAAACGGAAAAAGAAGACCGCCGCAGGGATCAACGAGCCTGCGGCGGTTATTTTCATCATGCTGTTTTTTATCGGTCTATGACAACACCGTCGGAATCTTTGTAAGCCTCTGCATAATCATTCCATGATTCCCATGTTTCCTCGCCCCAGATATACCCCCACGTTGTTTCGTAAAATTCATCGTCCATAGCGGAGCCGCGTGATTTCATTGATTCAATAATAAGACCTTCGGGCGATACGATAAGTGTCGCGTAGTCAAATGTGCCGTATTTCAGAACGCCGTCCTGCTTGCCGTCATCCATATCAAAGGAAAGCTGTATCGTGTAGTCGTAGGGCACTTTCGGCGGAAGAGGGTTGCCGTCGGGATCGGTGGGCGTTTCGACAGGCTCGGCGTAGCTGTCGTCAATCATGAGATAACTGCCGTCTATCTTGGCGTGGGGCGCTTTGTCAATGTCGTCGTAAAGATTGAGCTGCTGATCCGGGTTTGTTGAGGCTACGATATATTTGCCTTCGTCACGGAAGTAAATGGGCATTGCCCCCCGGTCGTAATCGCCGTGGATATAGGCTGTGTACGTCTTGCCTTTCATTTCGGCTTCAACGATGTAGGTCTTTATGTTCTCCCAAGCGCCGTAGCGCGCCTGCACCTCTTCGCCGTTTACATAAGCCGTTGTGTACTGCCCGATGTATGTCTTGTGATTTGCCGCCGTTACGAGCGTGCCGCCTATTACTGCGATAGCTGCTGCGGCGATAGCTGCCGTAGCCTTTACGGATCTGCGTACTTTCTTCTTATTGCCCTCTGTCATTGTTCTTACCTTTCCTTTCAGCTCCGGGGAAGCATGAGTGTTATCGTAAAGCTCGGTGTAAAGCTGTCGCAGCTTCATATCTTCATTTTTCATATGTCATGCCTCCGTTTCAAGTAATTCTTTCATTTTCTTTCGCGCTCTCATCAGGCGTATCTGTACATTCGATTCGCTGATGCCGAGGATCTCGGCCGTCTCACGGACGTCGTAGCCCTCGTAGTAGTAGAGATGGATCACAGACTTGTAGTTCTGCGGCAGCCTTGCGAGCGTGCCGAGCAGATCACTGTGCGTCTCGTCCCGGTACGACGGCTCAACGTCGAGGTCGTCGAACGAGACCTTATTCCTGTGCCAGAACGAGCGGAAGCCGCTTTTGCATTCGTTGACGGCGACTCGTATGAGCCAGCGCTTAACGTGCTCGTCGTCTGTGAATTCCGTGTCCGTTTTGAGCAGCTTGAGGAACGCGGTCTGAACGGCGTCTTCCGCGTCTTCTCTGCACCTTGAGCAGCTCAGCGCGGCCTTGTATACCGAGTCTATGTATCTGTCGGTTATGCTGCGGTATTTTACCGGATCCATGAGTGCGCTCCTTTCGTTGTTTTTGAAAGCCTTCATAATGTAAACGATCGGGAAAGGGAAAATATTACACCTGTAAAAAAATTTTTTTCGGCGCGCGGAGAGGATGTTCCGTGCGCCGAAATTGTCATTGTTTTATTATTTGCCGGCGAGGATATCGGCGATCAGCTCGCGTTCGTCCATGTGGTACTTGACACCCTTGATCTCCTGGTAGTCCTCGTGACCTTTTCCGGCGAGAACGATAATGTCTCCGTCCTGCGCGTTCTCGATGCAGTAGCGGATAGCGTCCTTGCGGTTGGGGATCCGGACGAATTTGCCGTCCGTCTTCGCAAGACCTGTCTCGATGTCGTCGAGAATGTCGTTGACGTCCTCGAATCGCGAGTTATCCTCCGTTATGACGGAGAGGTCGGAGAGCCTGCCGGACGTTTCGCCCATCTCGAAGCGGCGCACCTTCGGGCGGTTGCCGCCGGCGCCGAACAGGGTGATGAGGCGGTTCGGCTCGTATTTGCGGAGCGTCGTGAGCACGTTCTCCATGCTCAGCGCGTTGTGAGCGTAGTCGATAAGCAGCGTAAAGCGGTCGCTCACGTGTACCGGCTCGACTCTGCCCTTGACCTTCGCCTTTTCAAGACCGCGGCAGACAGCGTCCTTGTTGGCGCCGCAGTGGCGGCAGACGGAGATCGCGGAGAGCGCGTTGTATATGTTGAACCTGCCGGGTACGCCGACGTTTACCCTGTATGTGTCATAGCCGTTTACGGTAAACGATACGCCGAGGAAGCCGGGGCGGCGCGTAAGCTCGCCGTCGGAGGCGTAAACGTCGCAGCTCTCGTCGAAGCCGAACGTCTCAACGGGACACTGTGCGTCCGCGGCGACCGTCTCATACACACGGCTGTCCTTGTTGATAAGACCGAGCTTGCACTGCCTGAACAGCAGCTTCTTGCATTCAATGTATTCCTCCATCGTAGCGTGCTCCGCCTCGCCGATGTGGTCGTTCGAGAAATTCGTGAACACGCCGTAATCGTACAATACGGCGTCCGTGCGGTGCCATTTGAGTCCGAGCGACGACGCCTCGATAACGAACGCGCCGCAGCCTTCGTCTGCCATCTGCCTAAGCGCCTGCTGTATCTCGTACGACTCCGGCGTCGTGTTGTTCGTTTTGTGGATCGTGTCTCCGATAACGACGCCGAGCGTGCCGATCGTTCCCGTCTTGATCCCTGCCTCCTCAAGAATGGAGCGGATCATAGCGGCGGTAGTCGTCTTGCCCTTTGTGCCGGTAACGGCGATCGAGATCATCTCCTTCGCCGGGTTGCCGAAGAAGTTCGCGGAAAGGACAGCGAGCGCCGCGCGCGTATCGTCAACCTTAATGACCGTTTCGCACGAAAGCTCGAGAGGATCGCTCAGCACCACGGCAGCGGCGCCGCTCTCGACGGCGGAAGGGGCGAATTTGTGCGCGTCCACATTGAAGCCCTTTAGGCAGACGAAGACGTCGCCGGGGCGCACCTTGCGCGAATCGTAAACAAGCTCGTTTACCTCGATATCGGCGCTTCCCTTTTCAACAGAGTAGGTGAGACCGTTTAAAAGTTCTGAAAGTTTCATATGTTGACCTCCGTCACAAAGATTTCGGATTCTGACGACGCATTATTCGCGCCGGAGAAAAAAATTATTAAAAATGTACAGAAATTTTTCAATTTCCTATTGATTTACAGATTGATATGCTGTATAATAATTATAATATAGAAAGATGCGGGTGTGTATGCTCCGCTTCTGCCGTGGGGCGGAAGCGACGGCCGCTTTTTCGCATTTCCTTTATACAATAAAGATACTACTTTATCACCGTCTTGTCAATGAAAAAGCGCTTTTTCGGCGCAGATGAAGTCAAGATGCAGGATCTGCCTCCCCGCGAAGGGGAATGGTTACAAAGTGTTGTGAATATTAACAAAATAGCTTAAAAAGAGAAAAAAATCCTTCACTTTTTTGTTGGCTTGTGATGCGAACAGATGTGAGCGTCAAGCAAATGCGGTGATAATTGTATGATATTCACAAACCGGGTTTGTGAATAGTGCGTTAAATCAACTTGGTCTGATTGTGCAATGTGATATTTTTTTGATTTTTAATATACAAACTGCACAAATTCAGGTCTATATTTTATTTACTGAAATAAAAATGTATAAAGATATTGCAAAAAAGCTGTGCATATGTTATTATTTATGTAGTGACGTTGTCGTACTTTATGGGTACTTTTCCCACTATCGTGAGAGTGGTGCTCGTTGATCGGCGGCAGCACAGGGCGTAAGCCCGGATTCTATAAAACATTTTATTCTGCAGAAAGAAGGAAAAAGGAAATGAACAAGACAAAGAGATTTTGCGCTATCGCACTTGCAGCTATGATGGCTGTAACGGCATTCGCAGGCTGCGGCCCCACAGACACACCGCCGACGACAACAGGCGGCGACACAACGGCAAGTGCTGCAGGCGGCGACACAACGGCAACTCCGGCAGGTGACAGCGATCCGCTCGGCGGCGAGGGCGCAGCAGGTACAATCAATCTTAAGGTTTGGGGCCCTGACGCAGCTCAGGATGTCCTCAAGTCACAGTGCGCTAAGTTCTCCGAGAACATGAAGGCTTACGGCGACGTTCAGATTGAGGTCGTTCCTCAGGGCGAGGCTGACTCTGCTACTCAGGTGCTCACTGACGCATCTGCTGCTGCAGACGTATTCGGCTTTGCTTGCGATAACCTCGACAAGCTAGTAACCGCAGGCGCTCTTCTCGAAGTTGCAGGCGCAGACAAGGATTTCGTAACATCCACAAACAGCGAGGCATCCGTTGCAGCAGCAACGAAGGAAGACAAGATCTGGGCATATCCGGAGACCGGCGACAACAGCTACTGCCTCGTTTACGACAAGAGAGTAGTTTCCGACGAGCAGGCTAAGACTCTTGAGGGTACTCTTGAGGCTTGTAAGGCTGCTAACAAGAAGTTCGTTATGGACGCAGGCAACGGCTACTACGCTTGCCTCTTCATGTTCACAGGCGGACTCCAGATCGACGGCTACGAGGAAGACGGCGAGACTCAGAAGTTTACAGAGTATGATGAGGATAAGGTCGTTAAGACAATGCTCGCATTCAGCAAGCTCTTCGTAGACTACAAGGATTACTTCCTCAACGGCGACGTTACAAAGACAGTCGACGGCTTCAAGTCCGGCACAGTCGGCGCAGGCTTCGACGGCTCCTGGAACTTCTCCAACGCTAAGGCTACTCTCGGCGAGAACGCAGGCTTTGCAATTCTCCCGACACTCGACGTAGACGGCACAGCTACTCCGATCATCAATATGTTCGGTTATAAGCTCATGGGCGTTAACTCCAGCACAAAGTTCCCGAACACAGCGATTGAGCTCGCTAAGTTCCTTACGGGTGAAGAGTGCCAGAAGGAGCGCGCAGAGCAGCTCAACTGGGGTCCGTCCAACAAGGTTGTTGCTGAGAGCGATCTCATCAAGAACGACGCAGCCCTCAACTCGATCCTTTCGCAGCAGGCTAACTCCGTTGCACAGGTCGCAGTATCCGCAACATTCTGGACTCCTGTCGGCACATTCGGCTCCAAGATCGTTGACGCTGACAACCCGCTCGATGAGGCTTCCGCTAAGGAACTCGTTAAGACAACGATCGCTAACGTAAGAGACGAGTAATTCAGATCTTTAACACATTTATTAATCCACTGCACAATTAACAGGCGGTACGGGCGCCGCAGGCTTTCAGCCTCGGCTCCTCCGAAGGGAGGCCGGGCGGCGTCCGTACCTTTGTAAGTATTTAGGAGAGTGAGCTAATGACATTTATTGAATATAAGTCGCTTACTCCTGCACAGCGAGTGGTTTACAAGGTCAAAGAGTTTTTTTCACTTCTTCCGGGCAGACTGAAGGCATTCTTCTCTGCTATCGGTAAATTCTTTGCAAACCTTGGCAGCTCGTTCGTAGCAGGGCTCAAGGGCTACGGTTCAAGGTTCGCGAGCGGAGATATGGGTACCAAGGCTTCATATCTCATCATGGGCTTCGGCAACTTCACAAGGGGCCAGGTCGGAAAAGGTCTCGTGTTCCTCGGAGTCGAGATTGCATATATCGTATATATGCTTAACTTCGGTCTCTATTATCTTGGTTTGTTCGACACGCTTGGCACGATCCAGACTCATCAGGAGGTCAGCCCCACAACAGGCCGTCCTGTGATGGTGCCCGGCCACAACTCAATGCTTATCCTGCTCTACGGCACGATGTCGATTCTGATCTCGATCGTGTTTATCGCTATCTATGTTGCTAACACAAAGGCAGCTTTTGAGGCGGAGCAGACTCACAAGGCAGGCAAGAAGAACCCGACTCTCAAGGAAGAGCTCGCGGACTTCCTCGATGGGAAGTATCACATCACGCTTCTTTCCCTTCCGGTCCTTCTTATCTCGGTCTTCTCGATCCTCCCGCTTACGTTCATGATCCTTATCGCGTTCACAAACTACGATAAGACTCACGTTCCGCCGGGAAATCTTTTTACATGGGTAGGTCTCGATACCTTCCGCGAAGTATTTAAGGTCACAGAGGGCGCCAGCAAGGGCTACACCTTCTACGCACTCACAAAGTGGACCATCATCTGGGCGATCTTCGCAACATTCACGAACTACATATTCGGTATGATAATCGCTCTGATGATCAACAAGAAGAGCATCAAGTTCAAGGCGTTCTGGAGAACTCTTTTCGTTGTTACGATCGCTGTTCCTCAGTTCGTATCGCTCCTTCTTATGCAGCAGATACTCCAGGACGACGGCGTTTTGAACGTTATCCTCGGATACATGGGTATCCCTGCAATCTCGTTCTTTAATTCTACGGCGCTGACCGCAAGGATAACAGTTATTGTTATCAATATGTGGGTTGGTATCCCGTACACGATCCTTTCGACATCCGGTATCCTCATGAATATTCCTGAGGATCTTTACGAAAGCGCCAGGATCGACGGTGCAACGCCTGTTGTACAGTTTTTCCAGATCACGCTTCCGTATATGCTCTTTGTAACGACTCCGTCCCTTATCCAGAGCTTCGTAGGCAACATTAATAACTTTAACGTTATCTACCTCCTCACGGGCGGCGGACCGAACAAGGACGCAAACCTCTATCAGGCAGGTCAGACCGACTTGCTTGTAACATGGTTGTTCAAGCTCACTATGGACAGCAGTGAGTATAACCTGGCAGCAGCCGTCGGTATCCTTGTCTTTATCGTCTGCGCTACGCTGTCGCTCATCACCTTCAACCTGTCCAAGTCTTCAAGAAATGAGGAGGAGTTCTCATGATAAAAAGCTACAAATTAAGAAGAACTATCGCAGATGTAGTTATTTATGTACTCCTCGGTCTCCTCGGTATCATTTGGGTAAGTCCGCTCGTATGGCTCGTTTGCCACTCCTTCCGTGCTGAAGGCGGCGTTACCGTACCTTATGTTTTCCCGAAGGAACTCACTCTTGACAACTACAAGCTGCTCTTTACGAAGACAGACGTATTCGACTATCCGAAGTGGTTCCTTAACACCTTCGTAGTCGCTGTATTCTCCTGCGCGATCTCCTCTCTCTCCGTGCTGATGGTTTCCTACACATTCTCAAGACTTAGATTTAAGTCCCGTAAAATGTTCATCAACATCGGAATGATCCTCGGAATGTTCCCGGGCTTCATGACCATGATCGCTCTCTACTACCTGCTCAAGGCGATGAACCTTACGCAGACTCTTCCCGCGCTCGTTATCTGTTACAGCTCCGGCGCAGGTCTTGGCTTCGCTATCTCGAAGGGCTTCTTCGATACGATTCCGAGAGCGCTAGACGAAGCAGCTACGATCGACGGTGCTACAAGAAATCAGATCTTCTGGAAGATCATTCTTCCGATGTCTAAGCCGATTATCGTTTATACGGTTCTCACCTCGTTCATCGGCCCGTGGTGCGACTTCATTCTCGCAAAGATCATCATGGGTGATAAGCGTGACAACTACACCGTAGCTATCGGTCTTCAGAAGATGGTCGATAAGGAGTATAAGCAGACGTACTTTAAGCAGTTCCTCTCCGGTTCTGTACTCGTCGCTATCCCGATCACCATTCTCTTCCTTAAGATGCAGAATTACTATGTTGAAGGCGTAACAGCCGGCGGCGTAAA
>CADAYJ010000013.1:24857-36427 GCA_902792115.1 uncultured Ruminococcus sp.
TTTTGGTATGTAATAATATTAATGAAAGGAGGTGTTCCGGGTGGCATCAAGGTTAAATACCGTTTCACTTAATGCTTTTACGACCGGTGTGGTAATTTTCTGCCTCGTGTGGCTATTCGCGGCAGCGCTGGCTCGCGTGCTGTCGGTGAAGAGGGATGAAAGGATAATGACATACTGGCGGCGCTTCAATTTTGCGGCGGCCTGTGTTTGCCTCGTTATGATCCTCTGCATGACGATCATCGGAAGGCAGCGCTTTCCGGAACGCCTCCTGCTCCTGCGCCCTTTCAATAATATTGTGAAGGCTTTTACATACGTTGAGTACCGCCGCGAAAAGCTGCTCAATCTCTATATGTTTATCCCGTTCGGTCTGACTCTCTCCTGCGCCGCCGCGTGCAGAGATAACGAGAGAAAGGGGAAGAGATTCTTCTCGCTCGGAGGCTGCCCGACATGGGGGATTATTCTCGCGGGTTTTAGCCTGACATTCTTGATCGAGCTTACGCAGGGCATTTTTATCCTTGGAACCGCAGAAACGGACGATATCATTACGAATACCGCCGGAACTTTCATCGGTCTCCAGATGTGGCACATGGCGGAGCTTCTTGCCTCAAGATATTTGAAACGCAGCGGTAGTAATTAATGGATACTTGTGTAATCATGAGTAATTCAAATAATAGATTTCATAATAAAATGCTAAGAATTCATACTATTTTAAAAAATCGTCAAAAAAAGTCTTTACAAATGGACAAGATGATGGTACAATAAGACAAGGTGGTTCTTAGCAGCCCTTTCATCAATTTCGATTGAAGATGATTTATATAGGAGGTACACTTCAATGAAAAAGTTTATAGCAGTTCTCATGTGTGCTATGCTCGTATCCGGTACGGCAGCCATCTCTGCAAGTGCTTATGACAGCCCCGCAGTAAACCCCGGCTCCGATTCCGACGTAAAGAGCAGTGACTCTGAAGGCGACATCAGCAAGCCGGACGGCTCCGATACTGATTCCAGCAAGCCGAGCTCGACTTCTCCGCAGACAGGCGCTCCTGTTTCATGGGCTGTTCTTATGGCAGCAGCTGCAGCAGCATTCGGCGGCGTAGCCCTCGCAACGAAGAAGAAGATCGAAGAGAACTGATCTGAATGAAGAAAGACAGAAAAAAGCTGTGGGCTGCGATATGGGTAGTTTCCATTGTACTTGTTATTGCAGCTCTGTCCGTTCTCTGTACATACCTTTACAAGATGTACACTGCCGGACACGGCTACGATAATATCAGCTCCTTAGTCTCTGACGGGAGTTCGTCGTCGTCGCCCACAAGCTCTTTGATGTCGGAGTCAGATACGGAAGTTCAAACAGATAATAAAAACAATAGCTCGGCGGCAGCTTCAAGCTCCGCCAAAAAAGTTGACGCCGTGAATCACGGCGTTAATTTTACCGAGCTACAAAAGATCAATACGGATATTTACGCCTGGATCTATATCCCGAACACAAACGTCGATTACCCGATACTGCAAAGTGCGGATGATGACGCGTTTTACCTGAGTCACGACTACAAAAAGGATTACGAGTTTGCAGGCAGCATTTACACGGAGAAGATCAATAAAAAGGATTTCTCCGATCCGAACACGCTTGTGTACGGTCACAATATGCTCAACGGCTCGATGTTCAGAACACTTCACGATTTCCGTAAGCCTGAGTTTTTCGAGCAGAATCCGTATATCTATGTTTACCTTCCGGACAGGACGCTGACGTATGAGATCTTTTCGGCATACGAGTATGACGACAGGCATATCATGTACTCTTTTGATTTCAGCGACAAGGAGGTTTATGCCGAGTATCTTGCATACGCGACTAATCCTACCGACTCAATGATGTGCAATCGGCGTGATATAAGCGTCACGACAGACGACAAGATCATCACGCTCAGTACGTGCCTCGGCAATATCGAGACGTCCAGATATCTCGTTCAAGGAGTTTTGATAAGCGATGAGCCGGCGACAGACACCGACAAAGGAAAATAATAATAACGAGCCCGGCGGCTCAAAAAAGGTCTTCGATAAGAAGCTGACGGCGGCAGTCTGTGCTGCTTCGTTGGCTCTGATCGGAGTCCTTGTCGTTGCCGGGACGAATCTCAGCGGACAAAAGGCTGATCTCACCGCCGATAACGGCAGCGGGAACACCGTTTCGTCCGCCGAAGCTGTTTCTGATACAACGTCCGTGCCGGGCGACACAGACGTTTCCTCTGACGCCGTCGTTTCATCGGCGTCTTCTTCCTCTGCAAGTGCTTCATCGTCTTCCAGTTCCAACAGCAGCCGGATGGCTGACGAGAAGAAATCGCTCAATGCCTCCGCAATAGGCAAGGAGGACCGCGGATACAAGAAGACGACCGCTCAGACGGAGGTCGTCTATACCGAGACGCCCGCCGAGGAAAAAAAGGACAGCAAGAAGGATAAGAAATCGTCCGATACAGATAAAAGCACCGATACGAGCACGGATACAGCCACCGATACCGATTCCGAGCCGGAGGCTCCTGCTCATATCAAGAACCATGGCGTCGATTTTACGCAGCTGTGGTCGATCAATACCGATATTTATGCTTGGATCTATATCCCGAACACGAACATAGATTACCCGATCCTTCAGTGCGAGGGAGATGACAGCTTCTACCTCGAGCACAATTACAGAGGGCAGTATGAATTCGCAGGAAGCATCTATACGGAGGATATAAACGCGAAGGATTTTTCCGATCCGAACACTGTCGTTTACGGTCACAATATGCTTAACGGCTCGATGTTCAGGACGCTTCACAATTTTCGCGATCCGGCGTTCTTCGAGTGCAACCCCTATATCTACGTTTATCTGCCCGACAGAACGCTGACGTACGAGATCTTCTCGGGATATGAATATGACAACAGACATATACTTTCGTCGTTTGATTTCAACGACAGAGACGTTTACGAGAAGTACCTCGAGTATGCGATGAATCCCACGGAGGCTATGATGTGTGTGCGCCGCGACCTTGAGGTCACGCCCGATGACAGGATCATCACGCTCAGTACGTGCCTCGGCAATATCGAGACGTCGAGATATCTTGTGCAAGGAGTTTTGATAAGCGATGAGCCGGCAGAAGACACAGACAGATGATATAAAAAGCCGTGACGTCGGCGGCGAAGCGGCAAAGAAAAAAAAGACAAGTCCGCTGAAGGTCTTTGGGATCATTGCAGGCGTGCTGATTGCGATACTCGTTATCATCGCCGCAGTGCTCACGATCCTGATGTTTAAAGGTCAAAAGGCGGCTCTCGGCGCGAATAAAGAGGTCGAGAACATCGTCGTTCCCGCAGAGGTCGAGGAAGAGGCGACCGTCGAGACCGATTCCGACGAGAATACTTACATCTTCTACAACGGCAAGAAGTATATTTACAACGATAAGGTCACAACGATCCTTTTTGCCGGCATAGATCAGCACGCCGACGAGCAGCTCGGTACGTTCGGCACTGCCGGACAGGCCGACACGATCTTTACGGCGGCGCTCAATACCGAGACGGGCAAGTACAAGCTGATGGCGATCTCGCGAGATACTATGACGGACGTCAATATCCTCGATAAGAACGGGAAGTTCATCGGCACGGAGAAGCAGCAGGTCTGCCTCGCGTACGCATACGGCGACGGCAAGGAGGGAAGCTGCGAGAACCTCAAGAGATCGGTTTCGCGCATACTGCTCGGCGTCCCCGTCAATTCCTACGCTGCGATCGACCTTGACGCGATCCCGATCCTCAACGACGGCGTCGGCGGAGTCGAGGTGACAGTCAACGAGGATCTCACACGGTACAATCCCTCGCTCTGGCTTGGCGCATCGCTCACGCTTGACGGAAAGCAGGCGGAGACGTTCGTCCGCGCAAGAGATATCTACGGCGATGAGAATCAGAACAACCTGCGAATGGAGCGCCAGAAGATTTATCTGACGAGCTTTATCCAGAAAACGCTCGCGCTCACAAAGCAGGACATCAAAACGCCGCTCAGGCTGTACAACAGCGTTTCCGATTATATGGTGACTGACATCGACACTTCGATGATCACGTATTACACGAGCGTTTTCCTCAAAACGGGCTTCTCCGCTGAGGAAAATCTCATCAAGCTGCCCGGCACGACGACGGCGAGCGATAAGTACGCCGAGTATTATATCGACAGCAGCGCGCTTTTCGATATTGTCCTCGATACGTATTACACGGAAGTAAAGTAATATCCGGGCTTCCCACAAACGCGGGAAGCCTGTTTGCGTTTTACGCGGACAACAGATTTAAAAAAGAATATAACGATTAAACGGTGGTGACAGAAATGAAGCTCAGAAAAGGTTTTGTAACGTACAACACGGACGGCAAGCAGCTTATGGTCGCTGCAGGCCCTGCCTCAAAGCTCTTCAAGGGCATGGTCAAGAGCAACAGCACGGCGGCGTTCATAGTTGACAAGCTGAAGACGGATACGACGATCGACGAGATCGTAGACGCTATGACTCAGGAGTACGACGTAGACAGAGAAACGGCGGACGCAGACGTTCGCCGCATCGTAGACCAGCTCCGCTCGATCAGCGCGATCGAGGAATAATTCTCGCTCACGGAAAGGAACGGCGATTTATGAAGATCAAAAAGAAGCTCGCGGCGGCAGCCGCAGCGGGTGTGCTGCTTTCGGCGGGCTGTCTGCCGGCAGGCGCGCAGGGCACCTATGTGGAGAAGCTCATAGGCGGCGACGTCAACGGCGACGGTCTTGTACTCTCCGACGACGCGCTTCTCATACTCCGTCATTCGCTCGATATGTTTAAGATCGCCGGTCTGTACGAGGATATGGCGGACGTTGACAACAGCGGCACGGTCGATTCGACGGACGCGCTGATGGTGCTTCGCTGCTCAGTCGCGTTCCCTGCCGAAGAAGGCTCTATCATCGGAAAGGAGTTCTCCTCGAGCGTCGTTATTACAGACCTCGGAGATATTTTCGGCGGCTGAAGCAAAGTTAAAAAAACGCATGGGAGAGGGGTTTTCCTCTCCCTTTTTTTCTTTATTGGAAATTGGACAAAGTTTTTGTAACTATCAGAAAATTTTCAGAAATCCGTCACAAAGAATGCCCGAAATGCTCTTGACATATCCGTTGATTCATTTTATAATGATATCAATAGGATTGCGGAAATTTACACAATTATTGGTTCATAGTCAAATTTATTTTGGTTCAAACTCAGGTTTGAATAGCCCTTTATTCAAATTAAATAAAATCCCGGCTTGATATTTGTGCAAATTGCTAATCCAACATACGACGCTTTACAGACAAGAGAGATTACCCTCAAAAAGGCTTCCTACAGAGCCTCGAAACGGGTAAAAAAGAGATCATATTTGAATAGGAGGAATTAACAATGACCTTAAAGAGAACGATGTGTGCGATCCTCGCAGCATCAATGCTGACAACGGGCGTTGTTGCATCGCAGGCTTCTGCTGCAACAGTTGAAAACGAGTCCGGCGCAGTCAGCACAACAGAGGCTTCCGGCGACGGCTACGGCCTCGCAGCTGACATTCAGAGCGGCACGATCTTCCACGCTTTCTGCTGGAAGTACAGTGACGTTCAGGCTATGCTCCCCGATATCGCGGCAGCAGGCTTCACAACAGTACAGGTTTCCCCGTCTCAGGCAACTGCAGGTACGGGCGCTTGGTGGTGGTTCTACCAGCCGCTGGGCTTCTATATCGGCAGCAACGCAATGGGCGACAAGGGCTCCCTTACAGCCCTTTGCTCAGAGGCAGATAAATACGGCATCAAGGTAGTCGCCGACGTAGTTGCAAACCACCTCGCAGGCGACCACAGCAATATTCAGGACGACCTTAAGGGCGGCGAATACTGGCACGAGGGCGATTACAGCGCTGACGACGGCGACCGTTACAGAGTTACCCACGGCAGAATCGGTATGCCCGACCTTAACACAGAGCATTCCCACGTTCAGGAGTGCGTAGCAAACTACATTCAGGAGCTCAAGAGCGTCGGCGTAGACGGTATCCGTTTCGACGCAGCTAAGCATATCGGTCTCCCCAGCGAGGGGGACAACTTCTGGCCCACAGTTACGGCTGACAAGTCGATGTGGTACTACGGCGAGATCCTCAACAACCCGGGCATCAGCCTCGACGAGGGCGCTTCCACAAGGCAGCAGGCTATCAACGTAATGAAGGAGTATTCCAACTACATCGGTATCACTGACTCCGTATACGGCAAGCTGCTCAGAGAGAGCTTCGCAAGCGGTCAGGCTCCCGGTACTCCGTCTGTTTACGCAGGCGAGTGGATGGGTATCCCGAACTCCAGACTCGTATACTGGGGCGAGAGCCACGACACATGGTCAAACAACCATGACTGGGGCTACTCCAACGAGATGGATCAGAACACGATCGACCGTGCATACGCAATAGCTGCTTCCCGCAACGGCATCACGGCTCTGTATTTCTCCCGTCCGAACTCCAAGGATAAGGACAGCATCCATATCGGCGACAAGGGCAGCACACACTTCACAGCTAAGGAAGTTGCAGCTGTAAACCACTTCCACAACGCGATGAACGGCAAGGAAGACTATTACCTCAACGACAATAACGTCGCAGTTGTAACACGTAAGGGCGGCGGCGCAGTTATCGTAAAGGGCAGCGGCGGCTCCGGCAGCGTAACAGTTAAGAATGGCGGCGGCTACGCGGCTTCCGGCACATACAAGGACGAGATCACGGGCAATACGTTCACGATCACTGACTCCACTATCTCCGGTGAAGTAGGCGACACAGGTATCGCAGTAGTTTATGACACTTCCGCAACTCCTACACCTACTCCGACTCCCACACCTACTCCGACTCCCACACCTACTCCCACACCCACACCTTCAACAGGCGTTAATGTTTACTTCGACAACTCCGCTTACAACTGGAGCAAGGTTTACGCATATGTTTACACAGGCGACGGCGAGTCCGCTGTAAAGAACGCTGAGTGGCCCGGCGTTGAGATGACTCAGAAGAACTCCGAGGGCTATCTCATGCTCAATGTTGATAACTTCAAGAACGGTAAGGTCATTTTCAGTGACGGCACGGGCAGCGATACGAACAGATATCCGGCAGATATGCAGCCCGGCATGGACATCGGCGGTTCCTCCAAGCTCTTCAAGGCAGGCAACACGCTCGTTGACTACACCGAGCCTACACCTACACCTACACCTACACCGACTCCGGATTCCGACACCGATACACCTACTCCTACACCCACACCGACTCCGGATTCCGATACCGATACACCTACGCCGACTCCCGGAACGAAGGTTCTCATGGGCGACGCTAACCAGGACGGCAAGGTAAGCCTCAGAGACGCTTCCTTCACGCTTAAGGCGTCTCTCGGCAAGGCAACCTTCACAGGCGACGGCAAGGCAGCAGCAGACGTTGACAACGATGGCGCTGTCACAACGGACGACGCTCTCAATATCCAGAGATACGACGTTGGCTACGCTTACGGCAAGATCGGCGAGAAGGTCTGATTTTAGAAGTATAGTGTTATAACTCCTATATTCAATTTTCAAAGGCAGGGAACGGTTCGTCCGTTCCCTGCCGACTTATTTGCATTGATCTGTGCAGCGCTGGATAAATGGGGAAGGCTTCGCCGCGTACAGCGGTGCCGAGTAGGGAAGAAGCTGCTTGCAGACAGAAAAAAGGACGGCGCAGCGTTGGGCTGTGCCGTCTTTTTGATTACTTGCCGTAGAGCTTCTGGTTCTCGATGCTCTCCGCCATCATTTTCTGCATGAAGGACTGCTTCTTCTGCTTTGAAGGCTTGACCTTTTTGCCTCTGTATTTTTCGGCTGCAGCCCACGCCTTTTTGAGGTCGTCGCTCATCCCGCGCTTGAGAGCTTCCTTCTGAGCGGCGTCCGTGACGGAGTTGAGGATAACGATCGTGATGAGCGGACGTGTGTCAATGTCGCCGTACGCATACTGCGACGAAAGCACATCTGCCAGTTTGTCGATCTCCTCGTCGGAGCCTGTTTTGAGAAGCTCCAGCACCTTCGGTACGATAGAAGCCTTAGTGAAGGTGACGGCGCGGAATTCCTCGTAAGAGTCCTGCTCCTCCTTGATCTCGTCGCGAAGCTCGGGGAAGAGCGCCATCATTCTCTTTGAGAAAAACACCGGATCGCCGTTGCCGTTGTCGGAGTCCTTCTTTTTCTTCTTTTTCTGGCGCGGTACCTGCTTGAAGACGGGGCCGGAGACGTTCTCCGCAAAGTCGTTGCCGATGGATTCCGCTTCGCGCTCCGTATCGGTCGCGGGATCGAACATCCAGGTCGCCATCGTTTTCCACTCATTGTCGGGAGCGCCGTCTGCCATATCGCAGGAGCGCAGCACCATGTGCTTCTTGTCCTTGTAGTAAATAACGGAATAAGCTGTGGTCTCGCCGGTGTATAATGTAACAAGCTCGTTGCTGTCGGCGCTTGTGACGTTGTTTGCTGTGTAGCTTTGCTCACTGAGCACTGCTTCAACCTTTTTGTTGACGATCTCAAAAGCCTTCTCAATCGCTGCCATATATGCCATCCTTTCACATTGTCATGTTTTCCACCTTAGATTATAACCGATAATTTCCAATTTGTCACTACTTTTGTGCGTATTTTTTCGATTTATAATTGCAAGGGAGCGTATTTTATGGTAAAATAAAGGATATGAGTCGTATTTTTCGGGCTGCGGGTGCAGCTCTTGTATAATTGATCGGAGGTAAGTTATGTCCAATCAACCAATCGGCGTTTTTGATTCCGGCCTGGGTGGGCTCACGGCGGTGAAGCAGCTCAGAGCTATAATGCCTCATGAGAATATTGTATATTTCGGAGATACCGGAAGAGTGCCCTACGGCAACAGAAGCGTATCAACGATCAGCCGCTACGCGAAGCAGGACGCGCGTTTCCTTCTGAGCCACGACGTTAAAATGGTTATCGCGGCGTGCGGAACGGTCAGTTCGACAGTTCTTGACCTCGGCGACGTGCTCCCCGTGCCGTACATCAACGTCATAGCTCCAACGGCGGCAGCAGCCGTCAAGGCGACGAAGAACGGCAGGATCGGCGTTATCGGTACGCGCGCCACGATCGGAAGCTGCGCGTACAAGAAGGAGATCGAGAAGCTGAACCCCGATCTGCTTGTTATTCAGCGCGAGTGTCCGCTTTTTGTACCGATCGTCGAGGAGGGCTTCATCTCGCCGGACGATCCGATCGCGAAGCTCACAGTCGAGCGCTACCTTAAAGAGCTGAAGGAACAGCAGGTGGACACCGTGATCCTCGGCTGCACACATTACCCGATCCTGAAGCCCGTGATCGGCGAATACGTCGGCATGGACGTCCGGCTGATCGACAGCGGCAAGGAGACGGCGATCTACGCCGCAAAGCTGCTTGAAAGCCGTGGTCTTCTCAACGAGAGCGGGGAGGAGGGAAGCTGCGGTTTTTACGTCAGCGACCGCACGGAGGACTTCACGAACACCGCCTCGATCTTTCTCAACTCCAATATCGGCGAAAACGTCGAGCGCGTTGAGATATGGAATTATTGATTACCCGGATATCGGCGTTTTTGCGCCGGAAGGATGTGTTATATTGGAAAACAAATATCTGATCTCCGTCGAGGGCACACAGGTCGTAGACGGCGAGCGCGAAACGGAGGAGCTTACGACGACCGCCGAATACTCCGAGCGCGGCGGAAAAAAGCTCATAAAATACCGCGAATACGGCGCATCTGAGGAAAACCCCGAGTTCATCGTGTCGAACCTTATCCGCCTTGAGGAGAACAAGGTCACGCTCACGAAGCGCTACGAAGGGCGCACCGGTCAGATGATCTTCGAGTGTGACAAGCGCCATCAGTGTATGTATGCCAACGAGGTGGGCAATCTCACGATTGGCATCTACACCGAGACGATCAACGACGATATTTCGTCCGAGGGCGGCACGCTGGAGATCGACTACACTATTGATTTTAACGGCGGTTTTGAAAGTGAGAACCACATTTTCATCACGCTTAAAAAAATGGAGGAATGACAAATGTCTGAAATTGCAATGAATGCCGCAAGCGAGCTGAAAGCGGCGGTACGCGAGGCGCTTGAAAAGGCGATAGCCTCCGGCGCGCTCATCGAAGCGGAGATACCCGATTTTACGATCGAGGTTCCTGCCGACAAGAAAAACGGCGACTACGCGACGAACGCCGCGATGGCAGGCGCGAGAGCCTTCAGAACGGCGCCTAGAAAGATCGCAGAGGCAGTAGTTGACAATATCGACCTGTCAAAGACTTATATGAAGTCGTGCGAGATCGCAGGACCGGGATTTATAAACTTCTTCCTCTCGCCGCGCTACTATTCCGACGTTCTCCGCGAGATCGAGAGCAAGGGCGACGGTTACGGCAGGAGCGGTTTCGGCAAGGGCGAGAAGGTCATGGTCGAATTCGTTTCGGCAAATCCGACAGGCCCCATGCACATGGGCAACGCCCGCGGCGGCGCGCTCGGCGACTGTCTCGCGGCGGTTCTCGATAAGGCAGGATATGAGGTCTGGCGCGAATTCTACGTAAACGACGCCGGCAACCAGATCGAGAAATTTGCGAATTCGCTCAACGCGAGGTTTATCCAGGCTGTCAAGGGCGAGGACGCGATCGAGTTCCCCGAGGACGGCTACCAGGGCGAGGATATCAGGGAGGCGGCTGCGCTCTTCATCGAGGAGAACGGTACGTCGCTGATCGACGCCGACGAAGCGCAGCGCAAGCAGGCTCTCGTCGATTTCGCTCTTCCGCGCAATATCGCGAAGATGCAGGCGGACATGAAGAAATACCGCATTGAATACGACAAGTGGTTCATGGAGAGCGAGCTGCACAAGAGCGGCGCTGTAAAGGACGTTGTGGAGCTGCTCAGGAGCAAGGGCCTCACATACGAGAAGGACGGCGCACTCTGGTACAAGAACAAGCAGGTCGTCACGGAGCTGCTCAAAAAGCAGGGCAAGACGGACGAGGAGATCGAACGTCTGGAGCTTAAGGACGACGTAATAATCCGCGCGAACGGCAACCCCACGTATTTTACGGCTGACATTGCGTACCACAAGAACAAATTTGACCGCGGCTACACGACGCTCATCGACGTATGGGGCGCCGACCACCACGGCCACGTAGCACGCATGAAGGGCTCTATGAACGCGATCGGCTACGACGGCTCGAAGCTCGACGTCGTTCTGATGCAGCTTGTAAAGCTCGTTCGCGGCGGCGAGGTCGTCCGCATGAGCAAGCGCACGGGCAAGGCGATACAGCTCGGCGATCTTCTCGAGGAGGTTCCCGTAGATTCTGCGCGCTTCCTCTTCAACACGCGCGAGGCGAACACACAGATGGACTTCGACCTCGATCTCGCCGTGACGCAGGACAACCAGAACCCCGTCTACTACGTTCAGTACGCACACGCGCGCATATGCAGCATTCTGAAGGCGCTCGCGGCCGAGGGCATCACTCCGCGCGTATGCACCGACGAGGAGCTGCAGCTTCTTACGGCTCCGGAGGAGAAGGAGCTTATCGAGCACCTTGCGGCGTACACTCAG
>CADAYJ010000014.1 GCA_902792115.1 uncultured Ruminococcus sp.
AGCAAATGATGTCCGCGAACGACGTAGACTTTGAGAAGCTCGCGCAGGAGAAATTCGCGCTGTTTATCCTTCAAAGCGACTGCGACCGCTCTATGGACGGCCTTGTCAACCTCTTCATCTCGCAGGCGATCAACGCTCTGTGCGGCTTTGCCGACAGGTGCGAAAACAGCCGTCTGCCGATACCCGTCCGCTTCTTCCTCGACGACTACGGCGCAACAACGGTCATAGACAACCTCG
Organism: uncultured Ruminococcus sp.; assembly: GCA_902792115.1. Taxonomy (GTDB): domain Bacteria; phylum Bacillota; class Clostridia; order Oscillospirales; family Acutalibacteraceae; genus RUG592. The sequence goes on from CADAYJ010000014.1 coordinate 238, forward strand.
ACACTATCATTTCGACAATACGCTCCCGTGCGATCTCCGTATCGCTCATTCTCCAATCGGAGTCACAGCTTTCAAAGGGCAGAGTCGGCACGGATAAGACGATCCTCTCGAACTGCGACACCTACATCTACATGGGCGGCAACGACATTGGAACGGCAAAGGCAGTGAGCCTTCGCTGCAACAAGCCGCTCGACCAGGTGCTGTATATGCCAGTGGGCTGGTGCTGGGTGTTTGAGCGCGGCAAGAAGCCTGTTTTCTCCGAAACGGCGGAGCGTGTTGATTACGAACAGGATAAACTATATTAAGACCACAGCGGTCGGATCACACAAAGCGATCCGACCGCTGTTTTTATGTTCTGTATATATCTTGAAGCATTTGCTCCGAGTCTCTGTATCAACCAACAGGCTTACCGATAGGGCTGTCTGCGTCTATCAGACCTACGCTGTGGCGCAGCACCGCGAGCGCGTCCGCGGAGGTAACGCTGCCGTCGCCGTCAACATCGGCAAGCGCGGTCTGATCGGGCGTCAGATTTTCCATGCCGAGGCTTGCGCGAAGAGCGGTCAGAGCGTCGTTCGCGGTGATCTGATTGTCGCCGTCGAGGTCGCCCTGATTGCCGACAGGCTCGGGTTTTCCCTCGATAGTTATGTCATTTCGCAGCTGGATATCCGGAAGATCCACTGCGACCATGTACTCTCCTGCTGGGAGCGTGTTGAGATAATCGGAGGTTATCGTAACGTCTAAGCCATCGGCTGTTTCTGTAACCTTGTAATCCTTCTGATCAAGAGCTGTTCCGTTTACCGTAACACGCATAACAATATCTGCCGTTATCTTAACATTGCTCGTTATCGTCAGTGTTAAGCCTTCTCCGCTGTCCTTCTCCCACTTCATTTCATCCTTTTGCTTGATGTCATACTCGGGAACAGGAGGCTTTTCCTCGGAGTCTGTATCGGGTTCAACATCGGAAGCAGTGTCGCTTTCCGTGTCGGATTCAACATCGGAAGCCGTATCGCTCTCTGTGTCGGATTCAACATCGGAAGCAACATCGCTTTCCGTATCGGATTCAACGTCGGAAATCGTATCGCTCTCTGTGTCGGATTCAATATCGGAAGTAATATCGCTTTCGGTATCGGACTCAACGTCGGAAGCGGTATCGCTCTCTGTATCGGATTCAACGTCGGAAACAGTATCGCTCTCTGTATCGGACACAACGTCGGAAATCGTATCGCTCTCTGTATCGGACACAACGTCGGAAGCGGTATCGCTCTCTGTGTCGGACTCAACGTCGGAAACAGTGTCGCTTTCCGTGTCGGATTCAACGTCGGAAACAGTATCGCTCTCTGTGTCGGACTCAACGTCGGAGGCTGTATCGGTATCTGTTTCTGGCATGGGGAGATTGTTCGGGTCAAACTCCGAAATGAGCCTGAACGGGATATTGTTTTCTTTTGCGTATTGCTGAGCATATGAGCCTTCCTCACCGTAGATGGTGAGAAGCGGGCAGTTAAAAAATGTGCCATATCGGCCATAGGGACCTTTATCTTCTATTTTTCTCATCCATGTTACTGATTCGGGTTCCGGTATCGCAAGCAGCTTGGGAAAGGTAATATTTTTTAGACTTGTGCAGCCTGCAAATACGTTCGACTCAATTGTTTCAACAGAGTCAGGTATGTTGATCTCTTCAAGCGATGTGCAGTTTGCAAACGAATATTCTTTAATGGTATTAACAGAATCGGGGATCTCAATTTTCTCAAGCGATGTACAATTCCGGAATGCTCCATCATTAATAGTATCAACTCCATCGGGAATTACTGCATATTGCAGACCGGTGCAGTCTTCACATACATTCTCCGGTATCTCAAGAAGCAGCTCCGGGAACGTTATGTTTTTCAGACTGGTGCAGCCTCTGAATGCACGCAACTCCACAGTTACAACGGAAGCGGGTATCTCGATCTCTTCAAGCGAGGTGCAGTTTTCAAACAGTGAGAGGGGTATTTCTGTCACATTATCGGGCAGCTTTACGCTTTTAAGGCTTGTACAGCCGCTGAATGCTTCGAATTCTATCTTTTTCACACTGTTGGGAATAACAATACTTTCGATAGATTTGCAGTTTAAAAAAGCTTGACCTTTTATCTCCGCGATCGATTCTGGGATATTGGGACTTGAAAGCCTGAGCTTTTCGCAGTTGGTAAATGCACCGCTGCCGATCTTGGTAAGAGAGGAAGGCAGCGTAATCTCCTCCAGTGAAGAACAGCCGGCGAAGCAGTTGTAGCCAAGCTCCTCGAGCGATGTCGGAAGGTTGATCGTTTTTAATGCGGAGCAGCCTTGAAATGCCCACATATCAATCTTTGTGATATTGTCGGAAAGATGAGCGGTTTTTAATCGTGTGCAGCCCCAAAACGCATGATCTTCAATTTGCGTAACGGAATCGGGAAGCTCTATCGATGTAAGAGCTTCACAGTTGTAAAAGGAACCGGAATTTATAGAGGTAATGCCTTCGGGGATATTAATCTTTCTGAGATTTGTACATCCGTTAAAAGGACTGCCCTTGATCTTTGTTATGCTGTCGGGAAGAGTAACGCTGACAAGCGTGCTCTTAACGCCGTTAAAGGCATCGTCGTAAATAGTTGAAACTATTTTGCCCTCGATCTCGCCGGGAATCTCAACAGATGTGTCTGAGCCTGCATACTTGACCTCTACCGTACCGTCTGCAAGCTCATGCCATTTCCAGTCGCCCGATTCGCCCTCGTCGCCGGCATTTCCGCTTTCATGAACAACCGCCGCCTGAGCGACTTCATTCTCAACGGTATATCCGCTTGCGGACATTGCCGGCAGACTTGCGCAAAGCATTGCCCCCGCAAGAAATGCTGAAAGTATTCGATTTGTTTTCATTTGATTAAATCCTCCTCATATAATATAAAAGTATTTTCTATCATCGTGAACAAGCCTCTTTTGCACCTTACTTCCCGTAAAGTGCTCCGATAAGCGCAGCATTCTCCACTCTGTTCTGGTGCATTTCCGTTTCGAGCATATTAATACATTCTCTGAGCGTATCGGCACGATCGTTGCGAATGTATTCTGCGATCTTTGTAATGCTGTATGAGTCTCTGTAGTCTGCCGGAACCCATGCGACAGAGGGATCATTTCGTGCAACCTTATATTCCTCATTAAGCAAGTTAAGCTTTTTCTTACTTGAGATGACATAGATCCACGCGCAGGCGTAAATACCTACAATGATCAAGCCGCACGGAGTGTAAGGAGCTCCCATCGTCACAAGCATCGCTCCGATCACAGCTATGATGTGCATGATCAGCTTCGGCTTGACCTTTTCAATGTTTTCTTCGGCGGCGTTGATCTTGTCCTCTATCGCATCAAGCCTTGATACGATAGCAGCCGATCCGTTAATTGCAGATATCAGTTGTTCTTTCTCTTCCATACAGATTCCTCCAGAATAATTATTGCTATTATAGTAGCACAAACTATTATTACCTGTCAATAGTTACAGCTGAAATTTCTTTTAACTTTCACATTTTTATGTGATGTTATACGATAATAGTATATTAGTAAATGATAGAAAAGAGTGAAGCAACATGGGACAGATCATCATCACACTGGAAGAGTACCGCAAGGCGCACGGCATCAGTAAATACAGCATAATTAAAAACTGCGGTGTAAGTGCAACGCAGCTCAACAGCTACTGCAACAATAAAATAACACGGGTCGATCTGCCCGTGCTTGCGCGTATATGCGATTATTTGGGGTGTGAAGTCTCCGATCTGCTGGAATACGTTCCGATGGATCGGTAGAAGGAAATAGAACAGGATATTGAAATGTAACAAAAAAGGAGATGCCGCTGTGACATCTCCTTTTTGTCAGTACAGCCCCGTGGGTGCTGTACGGGTGCTGTACGGGTGCTATAGCACATTTTTCAGCCCTTCCCACAATATCACACATACGCAAAAAACCGCACAAAGAAAGCCTTTGTGCGGTGAATTTGCGATATTGTACCGAAGCGGTAAAATTATCTCTTCGAGAACTGCGGTGCTCTTCTTGCAGCCTTGAGACCGTACTTCTTTCTTTCCTTCATTCTCGGGTCACGAGTGAGGAAGCCTGCCTTCTTGAGTGTGCCTCTGAGGTTCTCGGAGTCATACTGGAGAAGTGCTCTGGAAATGCCGTGGCGGATCGCGCCTGCCTGGCCTGTTACGCCGCCGCCTGCAACTCTGCATACAACGTCGAACTTGTCTGCTGTATCGGTAAGGTTGAGGGGCTGTCTTACGATTACCTTGAGCGTCTCAAGACCGAAGTAATCGTCGATATCTCTGTCGTTGATCGTGATCTTTCCGGTGCCCTTGTAGATTCTTACTCTTGCGACCGAGCTCTTTCTTCTGCCTGTGCCGTAGAAATAGTTTGAATTATCGTACATTGTTTAGTCCTCCTTCCTTACATCTCAAATGCTTCGGGCTTCTGCGCTGCGTGTGTGTGCTCTGCGCCTGCGAAGAGACGAAGTCTGAGAAGTGCGTCTCTGCCGATCGAGTTGTTCGGGATCATGCCCTTGACCGCAAGCTCCATTGCCTTTGTCGGCTTTGTAGCCATGAGCGTGTCGTAGCGTGTCTCCTTGAGGTGACCGACATAGCCTGTGTGGCGCTGCCACTTCTTCTGCGTGAGCTTGCTGCCTGTGAGAAGGACCTTCTCGCAGTTGATGATGATCACATGGTCGCCGCAGTCTACGTGCGGTGTGTAGGTGGGCTTGTGCTTGCCTCTGAGCAGAACTGCTGCCTGAGCGGCTACACGGCCGAGCGGCTTGCCGGCTGCGTCAATAACGTACCACTTGCGCTCAACTTCGCCCTTTTTAGCCATATAAGTTGACATATTCTTCTTCCTCCTGAACTTAATGTAGTTAATGCGCGGAAGACCGCGCTAATGCCTATCTATAATAGCACAACGGCAGCCGCATTGTCAACACATTTTTTGAAAAATTTAATTTACTTCGGTAAAATCTCTTGTATTCGCCTTAATACTCTTTTTTGCTCACATATTCTCGCGGGGCATTTTTGTTTTTTTGGCGCACAGACCTGTTATTTCTCAACGGCAGACAGAATAACACACCGTCATCTCCGGCACAAGGCGCAAAAAAGGCTTCCGCAGAAAAACCTGCGAAAGCCCGGGTTTATATTTTTATATTGACTGTTACGGTCTGTTGTCAAGCATTTTCATCGTCGTGCCGGCCTTGATCTCAACGCAGCCGCCCTGTGTGATGTCTGACTGGGGAGTACCGTATGAAGCAGCGCCGCCGCTTACTCGAACATTGTGTTGGTAATATACCATCTGATACTGGTTGCTGCCGAATTTGCGGGAGAAAAAGGTGTTCCCGATGCTGCCGGCCGTAGCGGTAATCGGGAAAGAGGAGCTTCCAAGGTTGTTGGATTCGCAGATATCCCCCACCGTCGCAACGTCAGCCGTATGTGCGTCACTACCGTAGGTAGTAGTCTTGATGCCTGCCTTCGACGTCGCGATACACTCGGCAACGAGAAGATCTAACGTCGCCGCGTCGGACTCCATAACGGAGATCCTTGCGGAATTGATTGTTGTAATGATAACGGGGATAGCAATACCGGCGAGAATAGCAAGGATAGCAATAACAATTACAAGCTCAACAAGCGTAAATCCGTTCTTTCTCTTTACCTTTGCCATCTTCTCTTTCATATTCATTTTACATCACCTTTCTCTCAAAAATACGATTCTCAAATACCCATAATAGCAGCGTAAAAAACGCTCTCCACTGCAGTTTTCCTGTTCCTTCCGTTCATTATCATTATACAATAAACCGTGACATTTTTTCAATAGTTATCTTAAAGGAAAGTGCACAAGAATGATTACTAAAAGTTGGTCAAAATGAATATCGAAATGTGAACGCATCAAAAATTACAGGACATATTTAAAAAATGGGACAAATTTAAAAAATGTGGCAAAGGGCTATTTTTATTTTACGTGAAATTTTCGTGTTTAATTCTTTCACGGAAACAACACACAACTTCATTGTCTATATTTAATAAAACGTGTGTGATTCTAGGTTCTAAAGCTCAGCATATTTACACATCGTTTCAGCGGATGTAAAAGTTCATTGTTAATATTTAACAAAAAACATCAACAATTTTGTACGTCTAAAAGAAATAAAATATTAAAAATTCTATTGACACTTGTGCGAATATGATGTATTATTAACTTGCAATCAAAACACAGGTCGGTCATAATCCTGTGTGAAAAAATTTTATAAAGAAAGAGGTAATGAATTATGACCATGATGCAGAAAGTCCAGGCTAAGAAGTCGAAGAAAGGTTTTACACTCGTAGAGCTCGTAATCGTTATTGCAATCCTTGCAATCCTGGCAGCAATCGCAATCCCGGTAATCACAACGACAATCAACAGCTCGAAGATCTCCGTTATGGAGTCCGACACAGCAACACTCAACATGCTCGTTAAGGAAGCAATCAACACATCGAAGGCTTCCATCTCCACAACAACTTATAATGGCGCTTACTTTGACAAGCCCGCTGGCAAGTCTGTTAAGATCTCAGATCTCTGCAAAGAGAACAACCTCGGTCAGAGCGGTACTTATGTAGTTTCCAACAACACCTTCTTCGAGAGAAAGATCGGCGGCAGCGATGCAGCTCATACTTACAAGATGGTATTCTCCACCGGCAAGAACGTAGAAGTTTCCGGCGGCGGCAAGAAGGTTTCCGGTACGGACATCACAAAGGATCTCGACATCGGCACACTCGATCCGGAATAATCGGTAAGACAGCTAATTAGTTAAGATTCGCCCCTGAGCTTAGCTCAGGGGCTTTTTTTGCGCGCTTTTCTATACTTCTTTCACCTCACACTGTTGCATTATATGCTTTTCTGTGTTAAGATAGAACATGGATAAACTCTTCAGAATATAGTAGAAATATACGCCGGCGTGCTGAGAGCAAGTGCTTGCCCGTCCGCACGGCGGTGTATTGTTGTCCTTGATACGGCTTCGGGGAAATGTACGGCAGGCTCGCGGTTTTCATGCGCAGCCCTTCTCTTCCCCGCAACGGAAGGGAGAATTACGATGAACAGCGGATCGGCTTCGTTTCCGAAAAGACCGCACCCAACGCGCGGCGGAGCGAGTGTACCTCACAGAAAGAATACGGCAGATTGTCGCTCGGAGATCATGCGCTGTCCGGAAACAGTCGTGCTTCCGATGAAGCAGCATATCGGCGCACCGTGTGTTCCATGCGTCAAGGCAGGAAACGCCGTTGCAATAGGCGACGTCGTCGGCAAAAGCGGCGCATACGTCAGCGCTCCGATACACGCATCGGTATCGGGAACGGTAACGAAGATCATTCCCGTCAAGCTCGCCGACGGCTCTGTGTGCGACGCCGTTGTGATACAGTCGGACGGTCAGATGCGCGTGTCCAAATCGGTGCGTCCGCCGCGCGTCACGAATAAAGCAGAGCTGGTAGCTGCCGTGAGGGAAAGCGGACTTGTCGGTCTGGGCGGCGCCGGATTTCCGACGAGCGTCAAGCTCGACGTTCCGGAAGGCTGCACCGTCGATACGCTGCTCGTAAACTGCGCCGAATGCGAGCCTTACATAACGTCTGACCACCGCGCCGCTGTTGAGGACACGGAGGATATTCTACGCGGTCTGGAAACGGTCATGCGCTGCGAAAGCATACCGCGCGCGATCATGGCCATCGAGCGCAACAAGCCTGACGCAATACGCGCTCTAGACGACGCGATACGCAAAAGCTCCGAGCCTGAGAGCCGGCGAGTCGGCATGCTGAAGCTGAAGGCTAAGTATCCGCAGGGCGACGAGAAAGTACTCATCAAGGCGTGTACCGGCAGAACGCTGCCGCCGGGCAGACTGCCGTGCGACGTCGGCTGTCTCGTAATGAATATTTCGAGCGCAGCGTTTCTCGGTTCGTTTCTGAGGACGGGTATACCGCTCGTAAAAAAGCGCGTAACGGTGGACGGTTCGGCGGTGTCGTCTCCGAAGAATCTGATCGTGCCGATCGGAGCCTCTGTGCGCGACGTCATAGCCTGCTGCGGAGGCTACTGCGAGCCGTGCGGCAAGCTGATGTACGGCGGCCCGATGATGGGCGTTGCGCTGCCGAACGACACGTTTCCTATTATAAAGCAAAACAACGCCATACTCGCCTTCGGGAGAGAGGATTCCGTCCTGCCGAGGACGACGGCGTGCATACGCTGCGGTCGCTGCGCCGCCCACTGCCCCATGCACCTGATGCCGGCTGCCGTCGAGGCTGCCGTGAGGACGAAGGATATCGCGTCGCTCAAAAAGCACGGCGTGACGGTCTGCTTCGAGTGCGGCAGCTGCGCGTACAGCTGCCCGGCTCACCGGCAGCTCGTGCAGGTGATGCGTCTGGGCAAAGCAATGGTAAGGGAATCGCAGAGCGCGGAGTGATCCCGGCTCTTTGGGAGTAGTTTTTATGGAAGATAAGCTGATACTTTCACCTTCGCCGCATCTGCGTGCGAAGACGAATACAACGAGAATAATGCTCGACGTGCTGATCGCGCTCGCGCCTGCCGCCGTCGCCTCCATGCTGCTGTACGGCTTTCACGCGCTCGTCGTGCTCGCGGACACCGTTCTCGCCGCCGTCGCAGCGGAGTGGATCTCGCGGAAGGTGATGAAGCGGGAGAACACGGTCGGCGACCTCTCCGCCGTGGTGACCGGCGTTCTGCTGGCGTTCAACCTGCCCCCTTCGATCCACCCTCTCACTGCTGCGTTCGGGGCTGTCGTCGCGATCGTCGTTGTAAAGCAGATGTTCGGCGGGATCGGGTGCAACTTTGTCAATCCGGCGCTCGCGGCGCGCATCGTGCTTTTAACGAGCTTTCCGAAGGCTATGACTTCGTGGACGGCTCCGATCAAGCTCGGCAGCGCGAAAATCGACGCCGTATCCTGCGCTACTCCCCTCGCCCTTCACGCATCGGGCGAGGACACGCCGCTTATGAAGCTGTTTCTCGGAACGACGGGCGGCTGCCTCGGCGAAACTTGCGCGCTCGCACTAATTATCGGCGGTATATACCTGGTTTTCCGCCGCGTTATCAGCCCGGTGATACCTCTTGTTTATCTCTCAACGGCGGCGGCCGTGTCGCTGCTGCTCGGCGAAGATCCTCTGTTCCAGCTCCTATCGGGCGGTCTGATGCTCGGCGCGATATTCATGGCGACGGACTACACCACATCGCCGATGAACACCTCCGGAAAGGTGATATACGCCGTCGGCTGCGGCGTTCTCACGATGGTGATCCGCGTCTTCGGCAATCTGCCCGAGGGCGTTTCGTTCTCGATACTCCTCATGAACATACTCACGCCGCTGATCGAGCGCGCGACCGTTCCAAAGCCGTTCGGAGAAGGGAGGCACAGCCGTGAAAAAGCATAGCGAACGCTCCGTTTTCCGCGTCCTCTCCCCCGTTGCGGCGCTGCTCTGCGTCTGCACTGTTTCGGCGGCTCTGCTCGCAGGCGCAAGCGAGATCACACGTGAGCCGATCAATGAGGCTCAGCGGCAAACGCAGCTCGCTTCAATGATGGCAGTGCTGCCGCCCGAAACGGCGGACTGCGAAAAAATGAGTATCCCGGACAGCTCAGCCGAATGCTTCCGCGCCGTTGACCGGGACGGCAAGACGATCGCCTACGCCGTCTCTTCAAGCGCCGGCGGATACGGCGGACGGATAAGCGTCATGACAGGCATCGGCACGGACGGGTGCGTCCTCGCCGTCAGCGTATACGACAATTCAACCGAAACGCCGGGGCTTGGCGCCAAGACGTCCGAACCGGAATTCACATCTCAGTTTGCAGTGAACAAGGCCGTGCCGGGCTTCTGCGTCACGAAGGACGCCCCCGTCAACGACGGCTTCGAGACGATCGACGCCGTAACGGGTGCAACGATCTCGTCGCGCGCCGTCGCGTCCTGCGTAACGCACGCTGTCGAGGTATACAAACAGGCCACGGAGGAAAACGATGAGTGAGCAAAAGCCGCTTTACCGCGAATTTACAAAGGGCATTATAAAAGAAAATCCCGTGCTCTGCCTTGTGCTCGGCACGTGCCCGACGCTCGCCGTGACGACAGGCGTCAAAAGCGCGCTCGGAATGGGCGCCGCGGCGACGATCGTCCTCGTATGCTCTAATTCAGTCATATCGCTGCTTCGCAGGGTGATCCCTGAAAGGGTTCGTATCCCGTGCTACATAACGGTGATCGCGGCGTTCGTGACGGTCGTTCAGATGCTTGTCAAGGCGTACGCGCCGTCTCTTGACAAAGCGCTCGGCGTGTATCTTCCGCTGATCGTCGTAAACTGCATAATTCTCGGCCGCGCCGAAATGTTCGCAAGCAAGCATCCAGTTTTGCCGTCGGCGCTCGACGGTCTGGGAATGGGAGTCGGCTTCACGGCGGCGCTCGTGCTTATGGGAACGATACGCGAGGTGCTCGGCGCAGGCTCCTGGTTCGGGCTGAGGCTGCCCCTCGCAGGCTCCCACCCGATACTGATATTTCTCATGCCGCCGGGCGGATTCTTCGTTTTCGGAATGCTTATGGCGGCCGCCAACAGGCTGAACACGCGCTCGCGCCGCCACACGCCCGAGAGCGGCTGCGCCGCCTGCCCGATGAACGAAGCGTGCGCGAAGGCGCACGAAAAGAAGGAGTGTACATAATGAGCGCCACACAGCTTCTCGGCGTTTTCCTGGCCGCGATTCTTACGGAAAACTACATTCTCTGCAAATTCTTCGGGATATGCCCTTTCCTCGGCGTTTCAAAGAAGCTGGACACAGCGCTCGGCATGAGCGCCGCCGTCACGTTCGTCATGGTACTCGCTACGGCGGTGACATGGCCGATCTACACGTACGTCCTGCTGCCTAACGGAATGGATTACCTTCAGACGCTCGTGTTTATACTCGTTATAGCAGGGCTTGTTCAGCTTGTTGAGATAATACTAAAGAAATATATGCACCGACTGTACGCCGCTCTCGGAATTTACCTGCCGCTCATCACGACGAACTGCGCCGTGCTCGGCGTCACGATGCTCGTGCTCGACAAAGGCGCGCAGGATTCCTCCTTCGGGTATGCAGCGTCTCTTGTGAACGCCTTCGGCGCAGGCATCGGCTTTCTAGTCGCGATGGTCATGTTCGCAGGCGTAAGGGAGCGGCTGGAGGCCGCCGATATCCCGCAGAGCCTCAAGGGGTTGCCGATAACGCTCGTTGCGGCGTCCCTCGTAGCCTGTTCCTTCCTAGGCTTCGGCGGTATCGTGGACGGCCTGCTGTGACCGGCTCAATGCTTTTCGGGAGATGATCGCACGGCACCGATCACCGCCGCGCCCGATACAGCCAATGTCCCCGGACACCGGCTGTATCGTTCATTATTTTTGCATATTACATTATGATATTTCCAATGTTTGCACTTTTTGCAAATATTTCCGGTGATGCTTATGAATGAGATCATATTTGCCGTCGCACTTGTCGGCGGAATCGGGCTGATCGTCGGGATCGTGCTTTCGGCGGCGTCGGAGGCATTCGCGGTTCCTGTTGACGAAAAGGCTCACGCGATACGCGAAAAGCTGCCCGGCGCGAACTGCGGCGCGTGCGGCTTCAGCGGCTGCGACGGCTACGCCGAGGCGCTCTCAAAGGGCGAAGCGCAGCCGGGACTTTGTTCGCCCGGCGGAGAGGAAACGGCGCTCGAGCTTGCGGAGCTTCTCGGCGGCGAGGGCAGCGGATTCGTCCGAAAGTCTGCCGTCGTCCACTGTTTCGGCACGGAGAACGTGACGAAGAAGGCAGCCGCATACCAGGGCATCAAGACGTGTAAGGCTGCAATGCAGCTCTACGGCGGCATGGGGCGCTGCGTATACGGTTGCATCGGCTTCGGCGACTGCGCTGCCGTATGCAGCTACGGCGCGATAACCGTAAGCGGCGGCGCTGCCGCAGTCGATCCTCAGAGGTGCAAAGCCTGCGGCGCGTGCGTCTCCGCCTGTCCGCACGGGCTTATAAAGATCGAGCCTGTCCGCCCCCATGCGGCTGTGCTTTGCAGCAGCTGCGACAAGGGCAGTGTCACGACGAAGGTCTGCAAATCGGGCTGTATCGGCTGTATGCGCTGCACAAGGGCGTGCGAGAACGGCGCGATCACCGTAAAGGACAATCACGCGCGCGTCGATACTGAGAAGTGTACCGCCTGCGGCAGGTGCGTTGAAGCCTGTCCGAGGGGGATTCTTCACATGGTCGGGGAGAATCCGGCAGAGTAAAACGCAAATTACACAAAAGTAAGAATTCGTTCTCATGTTTTTTATTTATTTATCCGCTATAATAATTATAATGGGGTATTGTATACGTCTTCATCTGATGTGAGACAGTCTGCGCCGGCAGAATACAACGCGCGGCTTTACTCCCCCTGTTTTTTGCAGCTATGCGGCAGCGCTTGACACATATTTCAAAGGCCGGATTAGGAGAACGAAAATGAGTATCAGGATCAAAAGCGGTATACTACTTTGCATTATTACGGCGTTTTGCCTTTTTGCGCCGTTTTCGGCTTGTGCAGAGGAAGCGGAGCACAAAACTGTTCGCGTCGGCTGGTACGAATCGCCGTTTAATTTCACGGATCAGTTTGGCAGACGTTCGGGATACGCTTACGACTACCAGCAGAAGATCTCCGCGTGTACCTCGTGGGAATATGAATATGTGGAAGGAAGCCGGCCGGAGCTTCTGGAGATGCTCCAAAACGGCGAGATAGACCTGCTGAGCGACGTTTCCTACACCGAGGAGCGCGCGTCAAAGATGCTTTTCTCCTCCCTGCCTATGGGTGATGAGATCTATTATATCTACGCCTCCGACGGCAACAGCGAGCTGCGCCCGGGCGATTACATGGCTCTCGACGGAAAGAAGGTCGGCGTCAATAAAAACAGCATTCAAGAGCAGCTCTGCCTCGACTGGGAGAAGAAAAACGGTATTCACTCCAATGTTATCGAGATCTCAGACTCGCAGGAGACTGCCGTACAGATGCTGACAGACGGCGAGATCGACGCGCTCGTTACGATCGACGCATACGGCGAAAGCGGCATCTATATCCCGATATTCAAGATCTGACTTCTGCCGAAAGCCGTTTTTCCTGTCTGAGATGAAGGACGTCCTGTCGCGGAAGCAGACGGTCAACCGCGCTGCGAATACCGTTGAGGAGGCAGACTTCACCGGGAAAAAGCTCCTGCTCGCCGAGGACAACAAGATGAACCAGATGATCGCGAACGTGATCCTGAAGGAATCGGGGTTTGAGGTGCAGATCGCAAACAACGGCGAGGAAGCCGTCAAAATGATAACGGACGCGCCTGCAAACACATACGACGTTATTCTTATGGATATTCAGATGCCGGTCATGGACGGTTACGAAGCTACGCGGCAGATCAGAAAGCTCGACGATAAGGCGAAGACTGAAATTCCGATTATCGCCGTCACCGCGAACGCCTTTGAGGAAGACCGCAAGCTGGCTCTCGAGGCAGGCATGAACGGACACCTCGCGAAGCAGTACGATATCCCGAAGATAAAGGAAACACTTGCCGAGCTTCTTCTGTAAATCCACTAAGTACAACTGGTAAAAAATAAGCGGCACCACCGTGCGATAAACGGTAGTGCCGCTTTTATCAGTTCTCAGCGGATAACGGTGCTGAGCTTCAACGCCTCCAATGCGTCGTTTGTCGTGATGCTTCCGTCGCCGTCAACGTCGAGAAAACGTGTCTCACCCTCCGCCGGCTGCTCAAGACCAATGCTCACCCTGAGAGTATAGAGCGCCTGAGAGGAGCCTTCTCCGCTGACCGGGCTATTCGCTCCGGACGGCTCTGTCGTTTCTTTCTTAGCCTGATACTCCTCCTTCGCCGCTGCCTTCACGCCGCTGCTCCCTGCATAGGCGCGCACGGCGCTGCCCTTGCTGCAATAGACCGTGAGCAACGGGCAGTTGTCAAAAACATACTTTCCGAAGACGTCGGCGCTGTCGGGCGCATATACGCTTTCCAGCTTGGGGCAGCCCTTGAACGCAGCCCTTCCGATTATCTTTGTACCCTCGCCAAGCTCGACCGACTTAAGCTCCGTGCAGCCGTAGAAGGAGAACCAGTATATCTCCTTGACGCTGCCGGGGATCGTGACTGTTTTCAACGCGCAATTCTTAAAAGCGCCCCTTTCGATGATCTCAACACCGTTTGCGATCGTGATCCCGGAAAGATGCGTGTTTGCAAATGCGTAGCTTCCGATCCTCGTTATCCTTTTGCCGTTATACGTTTCGGGAATTGTCAGGGATTCCTCCGCGTATGATTTCGTTCCCGTCACCGCAAGCGTACCGTCCGGAAGTTCGGCAAACGTAAGGTCGTCATAATCCCTGTCGTCGCCGTAGCTTAGCACAACATACGAAAAGTTATAGTCCAGGGCAAAGCTCTTCGCTTCCGTGCCGGGGTAGCAGTAGATCGTCACATTATTTGTATTATACAGAACAGCCCGGCTCTCGATCTCCTTGACGCTCGGCGGGATCGTCAGCTTTGTGAGCTTTTCAAGCCCCGCAAATGCGTTGTCTGAAATACTTGTCACCGTCTCGGGAACGGTGTATTCGGTGACATCCGTCTTTGTGAAGCGGATAAGCACGGCGCCGTCCTTCGTGGTCAGCAGACCGTTCTTGAAAGAATAATTCGTGTCGTCGTTCGCTACGGTAAAGCTCGTCATGCTTGGACACATGTAAAAGGCGTTTTCAAAGCCCGTTGCCCCTTTCGGGATATTAATCTCCCTCAGAGCTGACAGCCAATAAAAGCAGCTGTTGCCCACTTCGGTGATAGTATCGGGCAGCGTGATCTTCTCCAGTCCATGGTTCAGAGAATAAGAACCGTACCCCGATACCGAGGAGATCTTCGTGACCTTCTTTCCGTGGTATTCCGCAGGGATAACAAGCTCGCTGCCGCTTAGAGAGGAGACCGAATCGAGGCAAAGCGTACCGTCCTCCAGCTCGGAAAACGTCAGGTTTGAGTAGTCGCGATCGTCGCCGTACCAATTAATGACCACAGGAACAGAGGCCTCTGACGCCGCTTCCGCCGCAGGTGTGTTGGGACGGCATTCAACGGTCAGGGCGGTGCAGCCGTCAAACACATCTTCTCCCAGCGTCTCAACGGAATCGGGAATGACGAGCCTTTTCAGAGAGGTGCAGCCCTCAAACGCACAGATGCCTATCGACTTGACAGAGGGCGGTATAACGACCTCCTTTAGCGCGGTGCAGTCTAAAAACGCTCCTTTCTCTATGCTTGTGATCTTGTTCCCGAGGTCTATTGAAGTCATCGTCTCATTGCCGGAGAACGCATAATTCATTATTTTATTCACGTTATCCGGAACGACTATGTGATCCTCAGTTGCTTTGCAGTCTATGAGAAGTCCTTTTCCGACTACAAGAAGCCTGTCGGAATTATATTTCAGAAAAGCAGTATCTGAAAACGCATTCTTTGCCACATATTCGACGCTCGACGGAATGACCACATCAGAGAGGATCCAGCTATACGCAAATGCCCCGTCTTCTATTCTTTTGACGGTATCTGGGATCGTGACCTTTTCCAGACTCAGATTGTTAAAAAACGCCCTCGCGCCGATCGACTCGACGTTCTTTCCCTTGACGCTTGAAGGGATAGTAACTTCCGCGTCCTCGCCGCTGTACTCATAGAGCACGAGACCTCCGTCTATATTTGTTTTGAACGTAAAGCCGTTCTCCTCGATCGTTTCGTCCTCTTCGCCGCCTGATAACGCAGCTACGCTCACAGCGGAGACGGAAAGCGGAAAAGCGCAAGTACATACCGCGATCGTCAGAGCGCAGATCAGCGCGAGCAGTTTAGATTTATTCATAAGCCGGTTCCTCCCTTTCTCACATGATCGCAAGTCTCAGAACGCCGAGAGCGTCGGCGCTGTCGATAACTCCGTCTTCGTTTATATCGCCGACCAACGTCTGATACGTGTCAAACGACTCCATACCGATGGACTCCCGAAGGATCATCAATGCGTCGTTTGAGGTGATATAGCCGTCTCTGTCCACGTCTCCCATGAGAAGCTCCTGCGGATCGGTATCGGTCGTCTTGTCTGTGTCTGTCGCCGTACCGGGATCGGTCGTCTTGTCCGTGTCGGTCGCCGCGCCGGGATCAATCGGCTTGTCCGTATCTGTCGCCGTGCCGGGATCAATCGTCTTGTCCGTGTCTGTCGCTGCGCCGGGATCAATCGGCTTGTCCGTGTCTGTCGCTGCGCCGGGATCAATCGGCTTGTCTGTGTCTGTCGCCGCGTCGGGATCGGTCGTCAGTTCTGTATCGGAGCTTTCTTCATCAAGCGGAACAAAATTGAGGTCGTGATCCTTCGCGTACTGCTCCGCGATAGTGCCCCTGTATCCGCGTATCGTAGCAAAGCCCCATTCGTCCGGCGAATCCTTCGGGTTGCAGAACGCATTTTCGCCGATCGTCTTTACGCTCTTCGGAATCGTGATATAAACGGTCGAAGGCCACCTCATCTGCGGACAATTCAAGGCTCTGTCTCCAATGACCTCAACGCCCTCTTCAAGTATTATTTCTTCAATATTTCCGAAACCGGTGAATTCGTTCGGCGGTATCTCCTTAACGGTGCCCTTGATAACGAGCTTGCGCGGAGACAGCGTGGTATAGATGTTACTTGAGATCCTGTGTATCAGATAATTCTCCCAGCGCCCCCAGGATCCTTCGTATTCGGTATATTTGCCTTCTCCGCTTATTGTGAGGACGTCGTCCTCGTACGTCCAGAAAAGACCGTCGCAGAAGGGGTTTATCATTTTTGTATATGTCTTTTGGGTGATCTCGCCGGTGTCTGCGTCAATGGTATAAAAATCGAGTGAATCGAGGCTCGACGCAAAATATGACACCTTACTGCCCTTCACGATCGGGCGGCAGTCGGAAATCGGAGCCGAAGCCGTATACTCCTGCGATACCTTGTTTCCGTCGCCGTCTATGAACACATAATGCAGCATATTCGTTACCGTCTCATCGCCGTTATTGGAATTATCTCCGGCGAGCTGCCAGAAAACCATGAAGCGGTCGTCGCTGATCTTGGTCAGACCGGCGCCCATAAAGTCCTGCATTTCCTCCGTGTACTCCGTCAGCCAGATCACCTTTGTCGCTTCCTGAGTAAAGTCGTCAAACGGAGTCACGGTCAAATAGATATTATACGGAACGACTTCATCTCTGACCTTATCGTATTTTGACTGATCGATCGACGTGCCTATACCGATAACATTCTTTGAGGAAAGCTCCATCGCCTTTGCGTCCGCATAAGTCGCGACAGCCCATGCGCTCGTTCTGCTTCCGCCGTACTCAAAGACGGGAAAACCCGACTCTATCTCAACGGAGTCGTCCTCGATCTTTAGCTTTTTCAGCGTCGTTGCGCGCGAGCCTTCGCTGTATTCATACAGATAAAGGTCGCCGTCGCGCTGCCTTATGAACTGATCGAAGGAGTGCCAGTAGTCGCCGAGGATAAAGCTGCCCTCCATCGTAGTCTCGTCAACGGCAACGAGGTACATACCCTGGTGCCCCTGCCCCACGGATTCGTCAACGAAGCCCTCGTGACCGGTGATATAGTAGAGTATCCCGTCGATCTCTGTCATACTGCCGCTGCCAAGGTCAAACGGATAGCGGACCTCGCCGCCCCAGCCGTCTGAAACACCGGGAATAGAGGCTGCGCCCAGCCTGTTCCACCCGGTGTCGTATTTAATTATGCGTATGACCTCATTATACGGCTTCTCGTCCTTGTTCGTCTGCCCCTCAACGACGTAGTAATTCTCGCCGTTAGAGTAGAAGCCGCCGAACAGAGGCAGCTCAAAGTCAACGATCTTTTGTGACTGAAGCTCAAAGCTGTCGTTGTAATACTCCATATACAGCTTTGAGTCCACAGCATTGAGCCGCATATAGCCGTTCTCAGTCGGCGTAAGAAAGCTCGTTGGCCTCATTTTCTGATCCCCTGCGTTTGAAAAGCAAAACGGAATCAATTCCTCACCCGTCTGAGCCGAGCAAGGAAGAACGAACGCCGATATCGCAATAACGGCTGCCAGAAGCACAGATACACACTTTTGCATATAAACATCTCCTTCTGTTAATGCTATATATACATTGTATCACAATCGAATGGTTGATTTCAACATTATTTTTGGTTTTAAAGGTCACTTGCATTATATTGCCCCATATTGTAACAGCAAGATCTGAACATAGCGATCACATAATAATAAAAAGCCTTCACTCTCTCCCGATAACGGACAGCGTGAAGGCTCCTTTTGTGTGTATATTCGTTTATGCCCTGCTTTTTCCGACAGGACTGTCTCTATCCCTGTCAATCCTGCTTTGTTTTTTTTACCCATGTACCAACTTCCGATGATTTTGTCATTCCGATATGAAGGTAAAAATCCTGATCAGACAATACGATCGCCCGTTTAGCACCTCGCTGTTTCGCAATTGATAAGGCTTTGTAAACAACTGCTTTACCAAGACCTTTGTTACGGTGCTCAAGGGCTGTTGCAACAGGCTCTATATATGCAGTATCTCCAAAATCATACCATACCCCACAGTGTGCATCATATTCTCCGTTTTCGACAGCAAAAGCTTTTATATATTCAGATATCTCAAGATATTTTTCATTTTTTGCCTGCTCATCACTCGGCATTTGCGGAATACCCTCATTATCGAAGCCACGATGAATTGACATTCTCCATTTCCAATTATCAATTTTTGAAGTTGAAGAATCAATAACAGAAAAGCCCTGCGGCAGATGAAATGAAAGATTATGTGATAAATCCATTTCCAGAACGCTGTCCGAGTACTGTTCTCTATATTCGCTATTCTCCAGCAGATTACATAGCACTGCATCTTTTGAATTTGCTTTTATTACAGCACTGCCAGCATCCATTTCCGTCACATATTCAATCATCTGCATCAGTAACTCTTTATCTGAAACAGAATGAATTATATACCACCTGTCATCATAACTTGTATCATACACGACCATTCCAACGAGCTGTCCTGTATTATTCCTAAAAAGCGAAATATGTGGCAGCATTGCGATTTCAAGATACGAATGCGTCATCATCCATGCAAAACGTCCCCAATGGAAATGTTCATTATAGTCCCTATCAGCTGATATTTTTAGAAATCTGCAAATTTCATTGTACTGACTATTAAATCTTTTATTATCTTTGTAATTTTCAACTACGTACATTCAATCAACATTCCTCTCAATAATATTCAAAATATTCTGTGTTCTATTATACCACACCCACACCGCCCACAGCTACCCCTTTTTGCAATTTCAAAAAGAAAAAGCCCCGCACGAAGCGAGGCTAAGGTACATGGGTATTAAACTGATCTGAATAATAGCTGCTCCGGCGGAGTGTCCGGCTTTTTCGCTGTCTCTTTTCTTGCAAGCTCAAGGGCTTCTATCGTGAAGCCAAAAGGGTGCAGCTCATCGCCTGCGACGTCCTGCGCGTGCGCCGGAAGAACGAAGGAGGTGAGCATAGCCGCCGATACAACTGCCGCGGACAGTTTTTTAAAGGTACTTTTCCTCATGTCATTCCTCTTCTAAAACAAATCAATTCTGTGAATAAGCTCCCCCGGAATCCTCTTTTCCGGGGGAGCTTTTCACAATGAAACAAATAGCATACTTCAGAAGCCGCTGAATAAACCACGTACTGCGGACTGAGCGCCCGTCCCGATTTAATCAGTGCCTCCTTTATTATATCACACAAAGCGTAACAAAAAGCGCGACAAATTGTTCTGTTACAGAATAATAGCTGCGCTTTTTCATCAGCCGTCTTACTCTATCATCATCGACTCACCGGGCAGGATCACCATCTTATTCGGGGCGCTGAATTGCTGTGCAAGCTCTCTGTCGAACCTGTCGTTTGAATCATCCGTTGAGTTGTGATAAGGGATATTATGCTTTGCGCCGACCGTTTCGGCACACGCCGCCGCCTCCGCTATATCCATGTTGTAAATGCCGTCGCAGCAGAAAAACGCATAGTCGATATTTCTGTCTGCAAGCTGAGTCATCTGATCGGTCGTTGATGTATCGCCCGAAATATATACGGTCTTTCCGTTGCGGAACGTGAGAAGATAGCCTACGCACTCGTTTATGTCGTGGTTCGGGTTATTGCCTGCCTCAACGGACTCCGCCGTAACGTACGGAAAATCAAACGTCCTGTACTCGCCGTTTTGCAGAGCTTCCTTATGAGTGATGATCTCGCAGCCGTCATTCCTGTTTTTGACCTTGTCCGTCTTGTTGTGGTCGTAATGATCGTGCGTCACAAGTATCAGGTCTGCGGCGCGGGAATAATCATCGCCGCAGTACGGATCAATGTAAATGACCTTGTCGTCCTCCGTGACGATACACATACTTGCGTGACCGAAATAGAACAGCTCCGGCGCTGCCTTTGCTTCGGGCGCGTTACCTGCCGCCTGCTCGTTTTCCGATACCGTTTCGGTAATGCTTTCTGTTTTTTCGGGTGTTTCTTGATCTGTCATGCTCCCGTCCTCCTTTTGAGCTGTTTCGGAACAGCCTGTTATTATAAATATCAAAGCCAAGACTCCGATAAAGAAGCTGAGTTTTCTCATATGCTCCACCACCTGTATATCATTCTTGTTTATCTATATTATAACTGCTGTTCTCATGTTTGTAAAGCAGATATGCGTTATCTTCGGCGTGTGACTGCGGTAAAATACAGTCTTCGCCTGCACTTCACCCTCCGACTTGATGTTTGTGTACATCAGTTCCTCCGATGATCGCAAAAACGTATTGACAAGTTAGCCTTGGATAACTATAATATTCTAGAGGAGGTTTTGGCTATGAGTATGTATACAGTCATTATTGAAGCGGTCGTGTTCGCCGCTGTATTTACGCTTATTGTTTTCCTCGCCGCAAAAAACAGCAAGAAGGACAGCGCTGCAAGCATTCACAATTATCCGCCCGATATACAGGAGGAGTATTTTAAAACGCATGAAAGGATCGACGTGACATACAGGTCTAAAAAGGTCATTTTGACGAAATCGCTCGGCGTACTGATGTTTACGGCGATACCGCTCGTCTGCTCGCTTATCGCAGGAGCCGGAACCTTTTTCCAAGGGTTCATTCTCACGTTCGGGCTTATGGCGTGGATAGGCGCCTACGACACGTTTTTTATCGACTGGGTGCTGTTTGCAAACCTTAAAATGTTTCGCCTGGAGGGAACGGAGCATATGGACAAGGCGTACCATCAAAAGTGGTTCCACCTGAAGGGAATGCTCTTCCCGGGACTCGTCTTTGCGCTGATACCGTCGCTGCTCGTTGGCTTTCTCGTGTCAGTGATAAGATAAAGGGTGATGATCATGAAAGCAGACAAGGCGGTAAAGTCTTACCGAGGGATCTACAAAACTGTCCTGAAAAGCGCCGGACTTGACGGTATCGAAGGAAGGTCGGAAGCGTACGCAAAGCGGCTGTCCGGAATGTATGCCTCCGATAAATTCAAGGAGCATGACCGTTATCCCACGATGGACGTTGCGCGCGTATACGCCGTGATAGCGATGTGCCTCGAGCTAAAAGAGGCAGGTCTTTCAGACGGGCAGATAAAGAGCGCTGTAAATTCCGGCTTTGAAAGTCGCAGAGCGTTCTTCAAGTGCCTTTTGGCGATCATAAACATTCCCGGATCCGCAACCAGTACGGCATCGGGTTTCATCTGTGCCAGTTCTGTAAAATATGCTGCTGCCTGATCCAGATCCCTGTTATGGGCAAAAATATTGGCGGCAACATGTACGTGCACACCGTGTTCATGGGCGTAGGCAATGCCCGCCCGCATATCTTCGGGGCTGAAGTTCCTGGCCTTTGCCCGCAGGCTGAAGGCTTCCCCGCCTATATATACCGCGTCCGCACCGAAATTGACTGCTGTTCGCAGGACTTCCAGATCCTTTGCAGGAATCAGAAGTTCCGGTTTCTCACGGTTTGTTTTCCATCTTTTTTCCATAAATGTGGTCATGACCCTCTGTCAGTAAATGTATTATGTCCGAATGTCCGCAGCACTGCCGTGCTGTTCTGATCTGCAGTTTTTTACAGATTCGCTTTCTTCATGGAAACCGCCGCGCCGTCGCCTGTGGGAAGCAGCAGGGTCTCCAGCCGCTCCTCCTCCATCAGCGCGCGGATATAGGCGCGCATACGGGCATGGATCGTCCGGTTGCGCCGGGTCACCGCAAAGCGGGAGGAAAGGATCTCTCCCTCCTGAAGGATATTATCGGTGATCATGATTCCGCCCGGAGCCAGCAGGCGGATCGCGTCGGGCAGGAAACGGATATACTGACCCTTTGCCGCATCCATGAAGAGCATGTCAAAAGACGCATCCTCCCGGATCTCCCGCAGCAGCTGCGCGGCGTCTCCCTCCATGAGGACGATGTTCTCCCTTCCGGATTCTTCCCCTTTTCCGAATTTCCGGAAATTTCCGCGTGCCTGCTCCGCACGCCCGGGATCTTTTTCGATCGTGATGATCCGGCATCCCGCAGGTGCATAATGCTGCATAAAGAGTGCGGAAAAGCCCACCGCAGTCCCGATTTCCAGAATGCGGGAAGGTCTTTTCACGGCAAGGAAAAAACGGATCAGATTCTGTGTCTGCGGACGTATAATGGGAACGCCTGCCGAAAGCGCTTCCTGTTCCAGGCCCTGCAGATGGTCCGGCCCGGGAGGCGTCATCGCCTCGATCAGCACTTCCATGCGGGCAGGATCGGGCATAGCCGCTTCCCGTTCATACCTGTCCATGACCTTATCCCCGTCCCCAGACATCTCTGTTCTCTTCCTTTGTACCGGAATCACTATCGGCAGGTGTCTCTTCGTCGTCCTCTTCTCCGGAAGGGGCCGCCTGAGGATCGACAGAGAGTTTCTCCAGCATCTCTTCCATGGTCATATCGGAAGAGAGGACATAGGTTCCGGGCAGAATAGCATCATCGTATCCGCTCAGTTTCGCCTTGATCGCGAAGGCATAGCGGCTGCTGATCAGGTCCAGGTCCTCCAGGATCCCGCCGACTTTCATGGCGGAGGAGGCATCTTCCTCTGTCAGCGTCACCATCTCGCTGTGGGCACTGCCGATGTCGTCCATCCCCTTCTGCACAAAGAGGCCATATCCTTCCGAATAGGCCTTTCCGGCCAAGGCGACAATGATAAAAGCACACAGGATCGGCAGGACATCCAGAATGATCCCGATGACCCTCTCTATTAAACCTGTTCTTTCAATATTGTTATCCATACAGATTCCTCCGGGATGACGGTTGACAATGCGGATTCGTTTTCACAACCCGGCTGTCCGGCATTGCGCCGCAGTGCGGGAATCCGGATCCTGCATCACAGCGTGGGAATCCGGGCTCTGCATCGCAGTGCGGGAATCCGGGTTCAGCATCACAGTACAGGCTCCGGCCCCTGAATCCATGCATCAGACCTCCAGAATCATAGGCAGGATCACAGGACGCCGCTGGGTCTTTTTCCAGAAAAAGTCATTCAGGCCGTCCTTGACCACATTTTTATAGCGGTTCCAGTCTGTAACACCATTTTCGATGCAGCGAAGAATCGCCTCCTCCGCCACAGCAGATGCTCCGGTCATGAGGTCATCCGCCTCCTTGATGTACACAAAGCCGCGGGATGTGATCTCGGGTCCCGAGAGCAGTTCACAGTTCTGCGCATCGAGGGCAAACGCGACGATCACGATTCCGTCCTCCGCCAGATGCTGGCGGTCACGAAGGACGACGTTTCCGACGTCCCCGACGCCCAGTCCGTCGACAAGGATATTTCCGACCTGGACCTTCTCACGGACAGCCGCGCCATCCTCGGACAGTTCGAGAACATCTCCGGAACGGAGGATGAAAATATCCTCCTTGCTGTAACCCATTTCACGGGCGATCTTGGCCTGCGCCTTCAGGTGACGGTATTCACCGTGGACAGGAATGGCAAATCTGGGCTGTACCAGATGATAGATCAGCTTGACATCCTCCTGGCAGGGGTGTCCCGACGCATGTACATCCTGGGTAATGACGTCGGCACCCTTCATCAGGAGCTTATTGACTACTGCCGTAACCGCCTTTTCGTTGCCCGGAATAGGGCTGGAAGAAAAGACAACGGTATCGCCGGGGCCGATGGTCACCTTTCTGTGCATACCGTCCGCCATACGGCTGAGAGCGGCCATGCTCTCGCCCTGGCTTCCTGTTGTAATGATGACGGTCTTTTCGCCCGGATAGTTTTTGACCTGATCGATGTCGATCAGGGTGTTCTCAGGCACATTGAGCACATCAAGGTTGGTAGCTGTCTCGATGATATTGACCATGCTGCGGCCTTCGACCACGACCTTGCGGCCATATTTATAAGCATGGTTGATGATCTGCTGCACACGGTCCACGTTGGACGCGAAGGTGGCGATAATGATGCGCGTATCCGCGTGGTCGCGGAAGATCTGATCGATGTTTCTGCCCACAGCCTTTTCGGAAGGGGTATGTCCGGGGCGCTCCGAATTGGTGGAGTCGCACATGAGGGCAAGCACGCCCTCGTTGCCGAGCTCTGCAAAACGCTGCAGATCGATCGCATCTCCGTATACGGGTGTGTAATCGACTTTAAAATCTCCGGTGTGGACAATGGTTCCCGCCGGGGATTTGATGGCCAGCGCGGCAGCATCCACGATGCTGTGGTTGGTCTTGATGAATTCTACATCAAAGTCTCCGAGCTCGACGACATCTCCGAAAGATACAACATGCCGTTCTGTAATCTCCAGCAGATTGTGTTCGCGGAGCTTGTTTTCGATGATGCCCATGGTCAGGCGTGTTCCGTAGACCGGAACATTGATCTTTTTCAGAACATAAGGAAGGGCACCGATATGATCCTCGTGTCCGTGTGTGATGACAAATCCCTTCACCTTGTCAATATTCTCTTCCAGATAGGTAGTGTCCGGAATGACAAGATCGATGCCGAACATATCGTCCTCCGGGAAGGCAAGACCGCAGTCCACGACCACGATACTGTCTCCGTACTCGAACGCAGTGATATTCATGCCGATCTGCTCCAGGCCTCCCAGCGGGATGATCCTGACAGTCGGTGCGGGCCCGCTGTTCATATTCATTTTATTGTTCAAACTATCTCCTCTTCCAAAGCCGCGCCCCCGTCTGCTCAATTGTATGTACCGGCCTGCATTTCTCTTTTGTCTGTCAGGTCTTACTTTTTCTTTCGCATTGATTCCCGCTCCGTCCAGCCGGGTTTTCTGTGCCGCGGTACGGGCTGTTGTCTCGAATCCGGTCCGGTTTTCGATATTTTTCCGTGGCTTGTTCTTATTATCGTTATTCTTGCGCGCGCTCTTCTCTTTTCTGGCCGCTTCTTTCTTTCGAATCTCTTTCTTTTTTAATCCCTGTTTCTTTAACTCTCTCTTTGGT
>CADAYJ010000015.1 GCA_902792115.1 uncultured Ruminococcus sp.
ACGATTAATTAGGAGGAATCTTCTTTGTCTAAGCAGGATGTATTTGAGTTGCAGGGTACAGTAACGGAGGCTTTGCCGAACACACAGTTCAGAGTAGAGCTTGAAAACGGCAAGGTAATTCTCGCTCATATCTCAGGCAAGCTGAGAATGAACTTTATCAGGATCCTTCCGGGAGACAAGGTCACGGTTGAGCTTTCGCCGTATGACCTTACAAAGGGCAGGATCACGTGGAGAGGCAAGTAATTGCTTCAATATCCAAAATGCTATTTACTTAAGAAAGGAATGATTACACAATGAAAGTCAGACCTTCTGTAAAGAAAATTTGTGACAAGTGCAAGGTGATCAAGCGTAAGGGCAAGATCATGGTTATCTGTGAGAACCCGAAGCACAAGCAGCGTCAGGGCTGATCCTAACGATCGCAAATATTTCTTTGGAATTGACATTTTATCTATTTAGTGGAGGTGCAGATTTATGGCACGTATAGCTGGTGTTGACTTACCGAGAGATAAAAGAGTTGAGATTGGCTTAACTTATATTTACGGTATCGGCCGCAAGACTGCAAGCGACATCATCGCTGCAACCGGCGTTAATCCCGACACTCGCGTAAGAGATCTGAGCGAGGATGATATCTCCAAGCTCAGAGAGTATATCGATCATCACTGCCGCGTTGAGGGCGACCTTCGCCGTGACGTTGCATTCGATATCAAGAGACTTATCGAAATTGGCTGTTACAGAGGTGTTCGTCACCGCAAGGGCCTGCCCGTAAGAGGTCAGCGCTCGAAGACAAACGCTCGTACCCGCAAGGGCCCGAGAAAGACAATGGCCAACAAGAAGAAGTAAGGAGGAGATTTTATGGCAGCACCTAAGGGCGCTAAAAAGGCGGTCACACGCCGTCGCCGTGAGCGTAAGAATGTTGAAAAGGGCGCAGCTCATATTCAGTCAACATTCAATAACACGATAGTTACAATTACAGATACACAGGGCAACGCTATTTCCTGGGCAAGCGCAGGCGAGCTCGGATTCAGAGGCTCTAAGAAATCTACTCCGTTCGCAGCTCAGACAGCAGCAGAGACAGCTGCAAAGGTAGCTATGGAGCATGGCATGAAGTCCGTCGAAGTTTACGTCAAGGGCCCCGGCTCGGGACGTGAGGCTGCGATCAGAGCGCTTCAGCAGGCAGGCCTCGACGTAACGATGATCAAGGACGTTACGCCGATCCCCCACAACGGATGCCGTCCTCCGAAGAGAAGACGTGTCTGATCAAATATTTCGGAGGTGTTTAAACAATGGCAGTAAACAGAGATCCTATTTTAAAGAGATGCAGATATCTGGGCATCAGCCCGACTGTTGTCGGCATTGACAAGAAGTCCAGAAAGAACCCCGGCAGCAATTCAAGAAGAAAGGTTTCCGAGTACGGAATGCAGCTTAAGGAGAAGCAGAAGCTCAAGTTCATCTACGGCGTTCTTGAGAAGCAGTTCTATCACTACTACGAGCTTGCTGCAAAGATGGAAGGCCAGGCCGGCAACAACCTGATCGTTCTTCTTGAGTCCAGACTTGATAATGTTGTTTACAGAATGGGCCTCGCTTCCACAAGACGCGAATCCCGTCAGCTCGTAAACCACGGTCATTTCCTTGTAAACGGCAAGAAGGTAGACATTCCTTCTTACAGAGTTAAGGTTGGCGACGTTATTACTCTCAGAGACAAGAGCAAGAGCAGCACAAAGTTCAAGGACAACCTCGAGATCACAAAGAGCCGCGTTGTTCCCGCATGGCTCGACGAGAAGAGAGACGAGTTCAAGGCTACTGTTACTCGTATGCCCACAGTTGAGGACCTCGACTACGAAGTAGAGGCTCACCTCATCGTGGAGTTGTACTCCAAGTAATCCCATCCACACAGTAATACACACACATACGGCACAAGGGCGCCTTCATTGGCGCCGTGCCAAAAATGTCAGGGAGGAGCCAACTTATGATAGAGTTTGAAAAGCCGAAGATTGATACCGAACTGCTTTCTGCTGACGGTAAGCATGGCATATTCGTTGTTGAGCCTCTTGAGAGAGGCTTCGGCAACACACTTGGCAACAGCCTTCGTCGTGTATTGCTCTCGTCGCTTGAGGGCGTAGCCGTAAAGTCGATCAAGATCGACGGCGTGCTGCACGAATTCTCGACTATTCCCGGTGTGAAGGAGGACGTCACTCAGATCATCCTCAACATGAAGGGCCTCACCGCAAAGCTCAACAGCCAGGGTGAGAAGAGAGTCGAGATCAGAGCGGAAGGGCCTTGCGAGGTCACTGCCGCAAGCATTATGTGTGACAGTGAGGTTGAGATCCTTAACCCCGAGATGCATATCGCAACCCTGGGCGAGGGAGCAAAGCTTTTCATGGAGATCACGATGGACAAGGGCAGAGGTTACGTACCCGGTGAGCGCAACAAGCAGCTTGCCGACGAGAACGTGATCGGTCTCTTGCCGGTAGACTCCATCTATACGCCTGTTTTAAAGGTTAATTATACGGTAGACAATACTCGTGTCGGTCAGATCACCGACTACGATAAGCTCACGCTCGACGTTTGGACAAACGGCGTCGTCAACGCTCAGGAGGCCGTTTCGCTCGCAGCGAAGGTTCTCACAGAGCACCTCAATCTCTTCGTTGATCTGTCCGATAAGGCGTTCAACACGGAGATCATGGTCGAAAAGGACGATAAGGGCAAGGAGAAGGTTCTCGAGATGACGATCGAGGAGCTTGACCTCTCCGTTCGTTCGTTCAACTGCCTCAAGCGTGCAGGTATCAACACCGTTGAAGACTTGACCAATAAGTCCGAGAACGATATGATGAAGGTCAGAAACCTCGGCAGAAAGTCGCTTGAAGAGGTTATCGTCAAGCTGCAGACGCTCGGTTTCAGTCTTCAGAAGGAAGAGGAATAAGCCTCTATCCATTTTACCAACAGTAAGGAGTGACTAAAATGCCCGGTACAAGAAAGCTCGGAAGAACCACAGCTCACAGAACAGCAATGCTCAGAGGTATGGTTACATTCCTTTTTCAGAACGGAAAAATAGAAACTACGGTTACTCGCGCTAAAGAGGTTAGCTCTATGGCCGAGAAGATGATCACGATCGCAAAGACAAACAGCCTTCACAACAAGCGTATGGTTATGTCGTTCGTAACGGACGAGGACGTTTGCAAGAAGCTCTTTGACGAGATCGCACCGAAGTACGCAGACGTAAACGGCGGCTACACAAGGATCACAAAGATCGGTCCCCGCCGCGGCGACGCTGCAGAGATGGCTATCATCGAGCTCGTTTGATGCTCGGCTGACAGTCTGATCAAATAGCAAAAATCCTGCCTGCACCGGATCACCCACGGCGCAGGCAGGATCTCATATCCGCCCGTGGCGCAGCCGGATAACGCAGCAGATTCCGATTCTGAAGAACGGGGGTTCGAATCCCTCCGGGCGGGCTTTAACTATCAAAACACAATAGACTATGATCGTCCTCGCGGTTTCGATCCTCAATAAACAGAGGGATTCGAACCCGCGAGGGTTTTCGCGTTAAGAAAATGCTCCGGTGGAGCATTTTTAGCGAAAAGCGTCGAGCAATGCGAGACAAACACAATAGACTATGATCGTCCTCGCGGTTTCGAGCCTCCAAAAAACAGAGGGATTTGAACCCGCGAGGGTTTTCGCGTTAAGAAAATGCTCCGGTGGAGCATATTTAGCGAAAAGCGTCGAGCAATGCGAGACACCCAAAGGCGAATCCCTCCGGTAGAAAATCTTTCAGACGTGCAGTTGTTGAGTTTTTTGACATACTGCCCGATAATGTTTTTATCAAGCGAATTAACAGACGCGGAGACGGACTATGACATTGAAAAGTGTTACACCGGAACTGCCGGCGCACGCCCGTGCACTTGAAAAAAGTTGGGCAAAAAACTTTCAGATGTGCAGTTATCGAGTCTTTTTAACATACTGCCCGATAATGTTTTTATCAAGCGAATTAACAGACGCGGAGATGGACTATGACATTGCAAAGTGTTACACCGGAACTGCCGGCGCACGCCCGTGCGCTGCTGATCGGGGGGCGGTTATTTATGACTTAAAAAACAGACATATTCGCGCCGTTCCTGTTTGTGCAATATGATATATAACATCGTATGACTCAATGTTATCAATAGTGTAATTTATTGATTTTCACCTAATTTTCAGGAAATTATTCACCAAAAACCTCAAAATATGCAAGGAATTTTATTGCAATTCTCATCGTGTTTTGATATAATAATACACAAGAGGTGATCGGCGTGAGTACAGCTATCTTTGATAAGTCTGTTGAATTTCTGGCGCAAATTGCCCTGTTTAACGAAGCATATTCCAAGTCCGGGCTTGATCGGACGATCACGAGCCGTCTCGTGCTTGCGGCGGCGGAAATGGGCACTCATATCAATAAGTCGGTTTACGGCAGCGACAAGGCAGCCTTCAATGCCTGCCTTCAGGACGCGCTGCGGTCGTCCGTAGAGTGCGTGTTTCTGCTAAAGGCACTTAGCTCGACGAATCTATTCCCGTATGATTACGTGTTTCTTATTACGATGGTTCAGGATATCAAGAATGTTCTGATCGCCTCGCTCAACGCGAACAGGCCTCAGCCCGACCAGCAGGCTCCGCAGAGCAAATGGAACAAGTATAATAACGGTACGGCCGGGCGTTTCTCGACGTAGTGCCGCAGGAGTGCTTTGCTTAAAGGGGGATCGTAGTCCCATTGCTTGTTTTCGATATCTCACCGGCAGTTGCCGCCTTATTCGGCGGAGAAGGTGAGGGGCAGTGGGACTTCAAATTTTCAGGTAAAAACGCAGCCGAAGGGGTGTATTCCTTCGGCTGCGTAATTTTATTCCGTTTCATGTTTTGATGTACTATCATCTGTTGACGAGTCATTGCTCTTGTATATCTCGATCTCCTCCGGCGGCTCGGTATCTACGGCCGGCTTACCCTTCGATTGATACGTTTCCCATGTGACTGTGTATGCAGACATCGCCCTTGTAAGCCACATTGAAAGTACGTTAAGAAGCGCCACGACGCCATAGAGGATGATCAATTCGGGCGCAGTGACGTAGTAATCAAGGTGACTTCTGAACAGCATAAGCCCTACGCTCGTCATTATCGTAATGGCGGAAATGGTCAAAGTCAGCCTGCGGCGGCACGTTTTCTGCGTTTCCAGAGAAAGCACGATCAGAGACATCGAGTACGTCAGCACCAGGGGCAGCGTCTTTTTCTCCGGATCGTACAGTACATCCATGATCACCAGTATCGTTGACAGCATCATCATTCCGGCGAGCAGAAGCTCCAAGCGGTTGTATATGTAAGCGCCGAAGCGGTGCTTTCTGAACTCCGTTATGGTGTTGGCAATGAACTCAACGGAGTGCTCCGTGATAATGGGTTCTTCCTCGGAGAGCTTCGATGCCTTGTACGGGTTCTCAACGGAGTCGTGGTCGTCCGTTATGTTCGTTATAAGCTCTCTTTTTTTGCGTTCGTTCTCAAGTGAGCTGTTGTAGAATTCCTTTTCGTCCGGCGCAACAGCAGTTCTTTTCAGCATCGGATCTTTGCCGTAGTGCTTGCGGTTGCCTGAGGAGAAGTAAGCGGTGTCATTTTTGAGCGGCTCAATGATCCCGGTGTATTCTTTTTCCTGTTCGACGGCGGATTGCTGAGTGTAGCCGCCGTTTGCCGCCATCCTTCTGCTTGACGAAAAGACCTCCGGATCGGCAGGTGCGGAGAGCGGCTTCGACAGATCGTGTTTGACGTCCGGAGTCTGCGGCATTTTTGAGCCGCCGTCCTGCTGCGTTTGGACGCGCCTGCCGGAGCTGCGGAAATTGGAGTAAAACAAATTATCGTTGCTTTGCAGCGAGCTGGTGCTTATGAGCTGAAGTCCGCAGTAGGGGCATTTTCTGCGCTGCTCGCGCAGGAATTCGCCGCATTTGGGGCATTCGTATACCTTTGAGTCAAAAATTCTCATTATTGATCTCACCTGATTAAAAATTGGTACGGCGCATTTTTGAAAAGAGAATATGACCATGCGCCGGAGTGTAAATATATTTCTTCAAAAAAGCCGACCGACGGGGACGGAAACGCTATCAGATCTTTGCAGCTTTCGAGACTATCACGCCGAATTCCGCCTGCGTCCGAAGGCTTGTCCGCGAGAGCAGCTTTTCCTGATCGGCGCGCGAAGTCTTGTAGTAGTACGGCGTCATCATGAACAGAGCCTCTATGTCCTCGCGGCTTTCGAGCGAAAGCTCAAAGCCGAGCCGCTTGATCCGGTCAAGCTGAAAGCCTGGCAGCTCGCCGCTTTCAGGGGGATTTTTGTATGCGTTATCGTAGATAGCGCTTTTCAGCCCGTAAAGATGATCCTCCAGCGGTACGGCGCGGATAAGTGTGCCGCCGGGCTTCAGTACGCGCGCGAATTCCTCGGGAAAAACGGGTGCAAATATGCTCAGAAGCACGTCGGCGCAGCCGCTCGCGAGAGGAAGCTCCGCAGCGCTCGCCGCCGTGAGGGTGATATCTGCGCCGCGCTTCGCGGCAAGTATCAGAGCGTCCTTTGAGATGTCAACGCCGTAAATATCGGCGCGCGGAAGGGCGCGTCGTATACGCTGAGTGTAATAGCCCTCGCCGCAGCCTGCGTCAACGACGACAGCAGACTCACCGGCAAGGCTTGTCACGCATTCCGTCACGGCGTCTGCAAGCGGCTCGTAGAAGCCCTTTTCAAGAAAGCTGCGCCGCGAGATAAGCATCTGTTTGTCGTCTCCGTGGCGCTTTTTTGAGGACTGCTGAGACAGCATCAGGTTTACGTACCCGGCTCGCGCCGTGTCGAAGCTGTGCCCGGAGCAGCAGCGGTATGCGCCGCCCTCACGGATAAGCGCGTTTTCTTCTTTTCGCCTGCGGCAGACGGGGCAGACAAGACAGCCGCTCATGAGCCGAACCCCCCGTCAATTCCGATCACCTGTCCCGTTATGAACGCGGAGGAATCCTGCGCGAGGAAAGCCACGGCGTTTGCGACGTCCTCGGGCGTCCCGATGCGCCCCACGGGTGACTCGTCCGCGAGATCGCGTATCGTCTGCTCGTCGCACTCGTTCCTGAGCATATCCGTCATGATGCAGCCGGGCGCTACGGCGTTCACCGTTATCCCGGACGGCGCGACCTCCTTCGCAAGAGCTATCGTGAGTCCGATAACGCCTGCTTTCACGGCGGAGTAATGCACCTCGCAGGAAGCGCCGTGAACGCCCCATACGGACGAGACGTTGATTATGCGGCCGCTTTTAAAGTGTATCATCGAGGGGAGCGCGCTCTGGCAGCAGTTGAAAACGCCGTCGAGATTTACGCCGACCATGCGGCGCCACTCCTGAGGCGTTATATCGGTAAAAAGGCGTATCTGAGATACGCCCGCATTGTTTACAAGGACGGCGATCCGCCCGTATTTCTGAACGGCGCCGCTGATCATTTCGTCCACATCGCAGCGGTCGGAAACGTCTGCGCGGCAGATCATGCCGTCGCCCCCAAGCTCCTTAATTTTTCGGAGAACATCGGCAGCGGCGGCTTCGTTCCTTTCGTAATTCACGACGACGGGCAGGCCGCTCTTCGCCAGCTTCAGCGCACAGGCGGCGCCGATCCCGCGGGAGGCGCCCGTTACGACGGCGCAGCCCTTAATCATGTACTAGCACCCTTGTCATTTCGCCGACGTAGACGCGGTGGAAGTCGTCGCCGTGGTAATACTGCCGGAGATCCTCGTCGAGGATAGAGCTTTCCTGCATATCCTGTGAATAGAGCTTTTTGCAGATAACTACGGTCTTCGCCTGCGCGAAATACGGCGCCTTTTCGTCAAAAACGGGGATAAGCCCCGTGACCTTCGCCTTGTTGACGTCTCTGCCGGAGTTCGTTCCGCAGAATTTCAGTGCGCGCGTCCACTCCTTGCCGTAGAAGGAGAGGGAGAAGTAGTCGCAGTTTTCCAGGAATTCATATGTGTATCTCTGCGGACGGACAAACACAAAAACCACGGAGCGGTTCCAGAGGATACCCATGCCGCCCCAGCTTGCGGTCATGGTGTTGTACTTCTCCTTCGTGCCTGCGGTGATGAGCATCCATTCCGTGCCCAGCGAACGCATGATGTTGCCTTCCAGTTCAAATGGTGAAAGAATTTGCATAATGTTCGCGCAAAAAGCGCTTGCCTCCTTTGTGTTTGAGAATAGGTACGCCTCGTTTATTATATTCTATAACAGTGCGCGGAAAAAAATACATATTTTCAAGAAAAAACGCACTTTTTACTTGAAAAAATCTGCAAAATTCATTATACTATATTTGTACGCGCGTGTCAAAGGCGAATTGTATATATCCATCACCCGGCTGTCAGTTTTCTCAGAAATTGCCGCGGTTTGTTGAATATAATATCGCGTGTGCATAAAAATGAATATATATGCAGATTATCCTTGATTTTCTGCATAAAAGGTGTATAATTATACCGTAACACAGAATCAACAAACGGAGGTCATAAAAATGGCTAAGGCAAAAAAAGACATCAAAAAAGTAGTTCTCGCGTATTCCGGCGGACTTGATACATCCATCATCATTCCGTGGCTCAAGGAAAACTACAACAACTGCGAGGTTATCGCGGTAAGCGGCGACGTAGGACAGGGCACCGAGCTTGACGGCCTTGAGGAAAAGGCTATTGCAACGGGCGCTTCCAAGCTGTATATCGAGGATCTTAACAAGGAGTTCGTTGAGGACTTTATCTGGCCGACGCTCAAAGCAGACGCCGTATATGAGGGCAAGTACCTTCTCGGTACTTCCTTTGCAAGACCGATCATCGCAAAGAGGATCGTTGAGATCGCAAAGGCAGAGGGCGCAGACGCGATCTGCCACGGCTGCACCGGCAAGGGCAACGATCAGGTGCGCTTCGAGCTTACGATCAAGGCATTCGCTCCCGATATGCAGATCATCGCTCCCTGGAGAACGTGGGAGTTCAAGTCGAGAGAGGACGAGATCGCATACGCAGAGGCGAAGAATATTCCTCTGAAGATCAACAGAGAGACGAACTATTCAAAGGACAAGAACCTCTGGCACCTTTCCCACGAGGGCCTCGACCTTGAGAACCCGGCAAACGAGCCGATGTACAATAAGGAAGGCTTCCTGGAGCTTGGCGTATCACCCGAGCAGGCTCCCGACAAGCCGACCTACGTAACGATCTCCTTCGAGAAGGGCGTTCCGGTGGCTATCGACGGCGAGAAGCTCGGCGCTGTTGAGATCGTAAAGAAGCTCAACAAGCTCGGCGGCGAAAACGGCATCGGCATCACCGATATGGTCGAGAACCGCCTCGTCGGCATGAAGGCGAGAGGCGTTTACGAGACTCCCGGCGGCACGATCCTCTACGCCGCACACGCAAAGCTCGAGGAGATCTGCCTCGACAGAGACACTCTCCACTACAAGGAGCTTGTTGCGAACCGCTTCGCGGAGCTTGTATACTTCGGTCAGTGGTACACACCGCTGCGCGAGGCTCTCTCCGCGTTCGTAGACAGCACGCAGCAGACGGTCACGGGCGACGTCAAGTTCAAGCTCTACAAGGGCAACATCATCGACGCCGGCGTAACGTCTCCGTTCTCCCTCTATGATGAGGAGATCGCGACGTTCGACGAGGACGAGGTCTACGATCAGAACGATTCCGCAGGCTTCATCAACCTCTTCGGTCTGCCGATCAAGGTTCAGGCAAAGAAGAAAGGTCTCTGATTAAAAAGTAATAATCGCGCTTAAATTGGGAGGGCAGGTATCGCCCTCCCGTAAGCCGTTTTTTCAGAAAGTGCGCGAAGAGCCGAATGTGAAAAACGAAGAGCCGGACGGCCGCGGATCAGCGCGAAGCGAGCCTTATTTTCTCTTTTCCGGCGCTCCGCACTCAATACACAGATCCTAACGAGGTGAATAATTATGCAGCTCTGGAAGGGAAGATTTCAGAAGGCATTAAGCAAAACTACAAACGATTTCAATTCCTCGATCTCATTCGACAGCAGAATGTTCCGCGAGGATATTGAGGGCAGCATCGCTCACTCAAAAATGCTCGGCGAATGCGGCATCATAGAAAAGGAAGAGGCGGAGAAGATAGGGCAGGGGCTTCGCGGGATACTTGCCGATATAGAAAGCGGCAGCCTCGCGATAGATCCCGAAGCGGAGGATATACACACCTTCGTCGAGGGCGAGCTGACGTCGCGTCTCGGCGACACCGGAAAGCGCCTCCACACCGCCCGCAGCAGAAACGACCAGGTCGCAGTCGATCTCAGACTGTATCTGCGCCGCGAGATCGCGAACACGATCACTCTGCTCAACGGTCTTCTCTCCGTTATCTGCGACAAAGCGGAGCAGTATGCGGAGACGATCATGCCGGGCTATACGCATCTCCAGCGCGCGCAGCCGATCACCTTCGGACATCACCTTCTCGCATACGGCGAAATGCTTCTGCGCGACGCCGACCGCCTGAGAGACTGTGAAAGACGCATGGAGGTCATGCCGCTCGGCTGCGGCGCTCTCGCCGGTACAACGTACCCGATCGACAGAAGCATCACGGCGAAGCTGCTCGGCTTTGACGCCGTCGCGGAGAATTCGCTCGACGGCGTATCCGACAGAGACTACTGCATCGAGCTTGCGTCCGCTCTTTCGATTATCATGGTACACCTCTCGCGCTTCTCCGAGGAGATGATCCTCTGGTGCAGCCACGAGTTCAAGTTTATCGAGCTTGACGACGCATTCTCCACCGGCTCGAGCATCATGCCGCAGAAGAAGAATCCCGATATCGCGGAGCTTGTTCGCGGAAAGTCCGGCAGAGTTTTCGGCGACCTCATGGGGCTGCTCACCGTTATGAAGGGCATTCCCCTTGCGTACAACAAGGATATGCAGGAGGACAAGGAAGCGATCTTTGACGCCGTCGATACGGTCAAAATGTGCCTCACGGCGTTCACTCCGATGCTCGATACTATGAAGGTGCTTCCGCAGAATATGCGTAAAGCGGCGGCAGGAGGCTTCATCAATGCGACAGACTGCGCCGACTATCTCGTAAAGAAGGGGCTTCCCTTCCGCGACGCATACAAGGCGACGGGAGAGATCGTCGCGCTTTGCATCGAGAAGGATCTCACGCTCGAAACGCTTCCGCTCGACGAGTACAGGAAGATCTGCGACGTCTTCGACGAGGGCGTATACGAGGCGATCGGTCTTGAAAGATGCGCTTATGAGAGGCGCTCACAGGGCGGTCCGTGCCCCGACAACGTCAGAAGAAACGCCGCAAGGATAAGAGCGGCGATCGCGGAAAAAGCATAATTTCAATAAGTTAGGAAGTAATCAAAATGATAAAGGTTGGAATAGTCGGAGCTACCGGATACGCCGGTGCAGAGCTTGTAAGGCTCATCAACGGGCACCCTCAGGCAGAGGTCACGGCAGTAAGCTCCGTTTCTTTTGAAGGCAAGAGGCTGAGCGACGTTTATCCTGCGTACCTCGGCATCAACGATATGGTCTGCGAAAACGCCGACGCCGTCGTCGAAAAGAGCGACGTTATCTTCGCGGCGCTGCCGCACGGTCTCTCTCAGGAGCTTGCGGCAAAGTGCATCGGCGCAGGCAAAGCGTTTATCGACCTCGGCGCCGATTTCCGCCTCGAAAGCGAGGAGGAGTACCACGAATGGTACGGCGGCGAATTCCTTGACAAAGAGCTGCACGAGAAGGCTGTATACGGTCTTCCCGAGTTTTTCCGCGACAAGATCAAAACGACGAGGCTGATCGCGAATCCCGGCTGCTACACAACCTGCGTGCCGCTCGCGCTCGCTCCCGCCGTCGTGAACGGTATGATCGAGATGACAGGCATCATCGCCGACTGCAAGAGCGGCGTAACGGGCGCAGGCAGAGGCCTTTCACAGGGTACTCATTACCCCGATCTCAACGAGGGCTTCCACCCGTACAAGGTCGCCTCTCACCGCCACACGCCGGAGATAGAGCAGACGCTCTCGAAGCTCTCCGGGCAGGACGGCGTAAAGATCACGTTCGTTCCGCACCTTCTGCCCGTGAACCGCGGCATTCTTGCAACGTGCTACGCGCGGCTCAAGGAAGGCGTAACGAAGGAACAGCTTCGTGCGGCGTATGAGGAGTATTACAAGGACGAGCCGTTCGTCCGTCTGCTTGACGACGGAAAGGTCGCCGATATCCACAATATAAAATACTCGAATTACTGCGACGTCTCGATCTTTACCGACGAGCGCACCGGCACATTCGTAGCCGCTTCAGCGATCGACAACATGGTCAAGGGCGCGGCAGGTCAGGCGATCCAGAATATGAACATCATCTTCGGTCTTGAAGAAACGACAGGACTTTTGATGACGCCGCCTGCATTCTGATAAAAAGGATTGATTGTAATGAAATTCATAGAAAATGGAAACGTAACCTCTCCCGGGGGATTTACCGCTGCCGGGGCTGTCGGCGGCGTTAAGCCGTCAAACACGACTAAGCGCGATATCATGATGATAGCGAGCGATACGGTCTGTACGGCTGCCGGAGTATTTACAAAGAACCTCGTAAAAAGCTCCGCTGTCGTTCTGACGAAGAAAAACCTGGAGAACGGAACCGCACAAGCCGTAATCGCAAATTCCGGCAACGCCAACACCTGCAACGCGGACGGTATGGAGAAAGCCGGGAGAATGTGCGAGCTTGCCGCCGATGCTCTCGGGATCGACAAAAGTGATGTGATCGTTGCTTCAACGGGCGTTATCGGTCAGGTGCTTCCGATCGAGCCTTTTGAGAGGACAGTTCCTCAGCTTGCCGGGATCATGAGCAAGGAGGGCGGCACAGACGCCGCCGAAGCTATTATGACGACCGACACCGTAAAGAAGGAAGCGGCGGTCGAGATCGAGCTTGACGGCAAAAAGGTTACGATCGGTGTGATCGCCAAGGGCAGCGGCATGATACACATCAACATGGGTACGATGCTCAGCTTCGTGACGACAGACGCGGCGATCTCTGCGGAGATGCTTCATTCGGCGCTTACGGAGGCTGTTGATGTAAGCTACAACATGGTCAGCATAGACGGCGACACCTCAACGAACGACACCCTCGTTATCCTTGCGAACGGAAAGGCAGGCAATGAGGAGATCACGACGCGCGGCGCGGATTACAGGACGTTCACCGACGCGCTCACGGCGCTGTGCAGGGTGATGGCAAAGAAGCTCGCCGCCGACGGAGAGGGCGCGACAAAGCTGATGATCTGCAAGGTCTCCGGCGCAAAAACGACCGGGGACGCAAAGACCGCAGCGAAGTCTGTTATATGCAGCAGCCTTGTAAAAGCGATGATCTTCGGTGAAGACGCGAACGCAGGCCGTATCCTCTGCGCGCTCGGATATTCCGGCTGCGACATTGATGTTGACCTGATAGATGTATCCTTCAGCTCTGACGGCGGCAGCATCAGCGTCTGCGAAAAGGGTTCGATGCTGGCATTTGACGAAGAGCTTGCGAAAAAGGTTCTCTGCGAGAAGGAGATAACTATTCTCGTAGAGCTTAACGAAGGCAGCGGCGAAGCAGAGGCTTACGGCTGCGACCTCACCTACGATTACGTAAAGATCAACGGCGATTACAGAACGTGACAAATGAGCCGCCGGAAGGAGAACATACATGAATATTTCAAACGCCGAAAAAGCGCACGTGCTCGTGCAGGCGCTTCCCTACATACAGAAATACTACGGCAGGACCGTCGTCGTTAAGTACGGCGGCAACGCTATGATAAACGAAGACCTCAAAGAGGCCGTGATGAGCGACATCGCCCTTCTTAAGCTCGTTGGGATCAACGTCGTGCTTGTACACGGCGGCGGTCCGGAGATCACGGAGATGCTTAAAAAGATCAACAAGGAGAGCCGTTTCGTAAACGGTCTGCGCGTGACGGATCAGGAGACGATCGACATCGTGCAGATGGTGCTCGCAGGAAAGGTCAACAAGAGCCTCGTTCAGCACCTGCAGAAGGCAGGCGCGCCGGCTGTCGGTCTCTGCGGACTCGACGGCAAGATGCTGATCGCTGAAAAGCTCATAACGAGCGAGGATATCGGCTTCGTCGGCGAGATCACCGAGGTCAACCCGAAGGTTATCTCCGACGTTATCGGCAACGGCTTCGTTCCGATCATCTCGACGATCGCGAGCGGCAAGGGCGGCGAGGTGTACAACATCAATGCCGATATCGCGGCATCTCGCATCGCGGCGGAGCTTGGAGCGTGCAAGCTGATACTCATGACTGATATCCGCGGACTCCTGCGCGACAAGGACGACGAGAACACGCTTATCCCGAGCGTCAACGTCTCCGAGGTTCCGATGCTCAAGCGCGAGGGCATCATCTCCGGCGGCATGATACCGAAAATCGACTGCTGCGTGGAGGCTGTCCGCCGCGGCGTTTCCCGTGCATATATCATAGACGGGCGTATCCCTCACTCGATACTGATCGAAATGCTTACGGCCGAGGGCATCGGAACGATGTTCTACTGATGAACATGGAGCTTGCTATGAAAGAACTGAATATCGAGATCCGCCCTATGCGGATCGAAGACTACGACGAGATCTTTGCAATGTGGCAGATCACCTCGAAGCGGGCGCTTTCCGAAGCGGACAGCAGGGAGAATATCGCGTTTTACCTCGAAAGGAATCCCGGAATGTCGCAGGTCGCCGTAGCCGACGGAAGGATCATCGGAACTGTGCTGGCAGGTCACGACGGCCGCCGCGGTTTTATCCACCACATGGCGGTGCTCCCCGAATACCGCCGCCACCGCGCGGCAAAGCGAATGGCTCAGACTGCGCTCGGAGCGCTCGCGCGCGCCGGCATCGCAAAAACGCATATTTTCTGCTACACGAACAACGCCCTCGGGCAGAGCTTCTGGTCTGCAATGGGCTTTGAAAGGCGCGACGACGTTTACGTCTTCTCGTGCATGAACGAGTGATGAGCCGCGCGCAGCTTCCCGGCTCCGCCGGTTCGACTGCGGCAAATAGTTATCCTTCTCAACAGGAGTTGTTTATATGAAAAATAACGTCTTAAAGTCCCGCTCGGGGCATAATGAGCGGCTCGCTCTGAAGGCCTTTTTGTGGGGCGCGGCGATCGCGGCGGTGTTCGTGATCCCGTCAATGATCGTGGAAAAGGGTATGTTCCTTTACTACGGCGATTACAACTTCCAGATCATACCGTTTTACCAGCTCATGGTAGACGCGATACACAAGGGCGAATGGGGCTGGAACTGGTACACAGACCTCGGCTCGTCGTTTATCGGCAGCTATTCGTTCTATAACCTCGGCAGCCCGTTCTTCTGGGTGCTTGTGCTGTTCCCGGCGAAGGCTGTGCCTTACGTGATGGGACCGCTGACGATAGCGAAATTCGGTCTGTCGTCGCTGACGGCGTATCTCTACCTCAAGCGGTACACGAAGAACAGGTATAACGCGCTTATCGGCGGTCTGCTTTATGCCTTTTCCGGCGCAGCTATGTACAACCTCGTTTTCCATTTCATAGACAGCATGGCGATATTTCCGCTGCTGCTATGGGCGATCGACCAGTACATCTACGAGGAAAAGCGCGGCGTGTTCGCAGGCGTCGTCGCCCTGAGCGCCCTGACGAATTATTACCTCTTCGCAGGTGAGGTGGTTTTCTGCCTCATATACTGGCTCGTGAGAATGATCACAAAATCGTATCAGATCGACGCGCGCCGCGTGTTTTATCTGATACTTGAGTCGATCGTCGGAACGGGCGTGGCTGCCCTTATACTGCTGCCGACAGTATATCACCTCGTCGGCAACAACAGAGCCTCAATGGACGGTCTTCAGGGATGGGGCTACTGGGTATACAAAACGGGCTACGTTTACATCAGCACGCTGATCTCGTTCTTCCTGCCGCCCGAATTCCAGGGGACAACGACGTATGTCGCCGAATACGACACATCGTGGTGTTCCGTCACGGGATTCCTTCCGCTTTTCGGAATGGCAGGAGTGTTCGCGGTTATCCTCAACAAGCGCAGAAACAAGTGGATAAGAGTGTTCTACGCCGTCTGTACTGTATTTATGTTCGTTCCGGTGCTCAACAGCTCTTTCCAGCTTTTTACCGATTCAAAATATCTGCGCTGGCTCTTCATGCTGCTTCTGATAATGGCGCTCGGCTCCGTAACGGCGCTTGAGGATCCGTCAACGAAGTGGAAGAAGGCGATAGCGCTCGATCTCGTCCTCACAACGGTGATAATCGCCGCAATCGGCTTCTCGCCGATAACGCAGAAGAAGTTCGGGCGCGAGATCACTACGATCGGTGTTGCAGGAGACACGAGGCAGTTCTGGCTTTTTGCAGCGATAGCTCTGTTCAATATCGCTGTATGCGTCGTCTTTATCAGGCTGTACAAAAGGAACAGGGAGGCGTACCGCCGCTTCGGCGCGCTGATCGTTTCTCTGGCGATCCTCACGACGCTTTCATCAACTTACGTTTATAACAAATACATCGGAGCCGGAGAGCTGAGTCTCATTAAAAACGGCTACATAACGTACGATGAGGATATGGGTATCGACGATATACAGCAGTGGCGCTCGGAGACTGTCACGATGTATTCATATTCACAGCTTGTATTCGATAAGGAGCACGTCGATACGAGAGATTATCCATTGCTGAGTGATGAGATAGAGGATTACGTGCAGAAGAAGACGAGCGTCAAGGACAAGACCGGAATCTACGACGAGGACGACAACCTCACGATGTTCTGGCAGATCCCCTCCTTCGCGAGCTTTCACAGCCTTGTAAACAGCTCGATCACGAAGTTCTACAAGGGGCTTGGCTTTACAAGAGAGACGCTCTCAAACCTTCCGACCGGAATGTACGGACTAAGGAGCCTTCTCTCTACGAAGTATATGTTCAACCACAGCGATAACGTTCTCTCTCTCGAAAACGAGGACGGAAGCGTGATCCTTCCCGGCTGGAAGCTGCTCAAAACATGGAACGGCTTCAATATTTACGAGAACGAGTACGCCGTGCCGATCGCTACGACGTTCGACAAATTCATGACGGACACCGAGTTCGAGGAGATCCCGGCGCAGTACAGACACCTTGTTCTGTGCGATGCGATCGTTACGCAGTCGATAGACGATATGTTCTATATGACGGACGCAAACATGGAGCAGGTCTCCTCCGATGACTTCGATTTTACGGAGGAGGAATACATCGAGGCTGTGAAGAAGCGCATAGAGGCAGGCTGCACCGACTTCAAGCGCGACAAGGACGGCTTTGAATTCAAGATCAAGGCCGGCGAGGATCAGGAATACGTTTTCGTAGGCGTCCCATATGACAAGGGCTGGACGGTGACTGTCAACGATTCAAAGGAACAGGTTCAGCCGATCGACTACGGCTTCATGACCGTAAAGATCCCGGCGAATCAGGAGAGCACGGTTCGCTTTGATTTCCACACGCAGGGTACTTTCTACGGCGCGTTCATCACGGGAGTCTGCCTGGTGCTGCTTCTGCTCTATCTTGCTGTGATCAAGGCAAGAACGAACGCTGAGAGAGCCTGCGAAGAGACCGGCGGCGCTTCCGGTGAAACGGACGGTAAGCCGGCGACGGAGAAAACCGGGGAAGCCTCCGAAAAGAAAACGGAGGACGCTTCCGCGGAAAACGAAAATAACGACGAAGAAAAGAAGGAAGAAAACATGGATCTTAAAACTGCCGAAAAGAAGGACGGAGCCGAGGAGGAGAACCTCGACGATATGTCCGTTTTCGATATCGTAAAGGAGACGGAGGAGCAGACGATGATGCACGTCTACAAGCGCGTGCCTGTCGTGCTTGAAAGCGGCTTCGGCGCTGTCGGCTACGATATCAACCAGAAAAAGTACATCGACTTTACGTCCGGCATCGGAGTAAACGCGCTCGGATACGCCGACGGACGCTGGTGTGAGGCTGTCGAAAAGCAGCTCCACAGCTTGCAGCATATGTCTAATCTCTACTACAACACGACTCAGATCTCCCTCGCGGAGATGCTCTGTGCAAAAACGGGCTTCAGCAAGGTTTTCTTTGCAAACTCCGGCGCGGAGGCTAACGAGTGCGCGATAAAGATCGCGAGAAAGTACGGCTCCGACAATTACGGCGAGAAGCATACGCACATCATAACGCTCGAAAACTCCTTCCACGGCAGAACGATCACAACGCTCTCCGCTACAGGGCAGGACGTTTTCCACAAGCACTTCACTCCATTCACGGAGGGCTTTAGCTTCGCTAAGGCAAACGACATGGACAGCATCAGGGAGTGTACGACGGAGGACACCTGCGCTGTAATGATCGAGCTTATCCAGGGCGAGGGCGGCGTAAATCCGCTCGACCGTAAGTTCGTAA
Organism: uncultured Ruminococcus sp.; assembly: GCA_902792115.1. Classification (GTDB taxonomy): domain Bacteria; phylum Bacillota; class Clostridia; order Oscillospirales; family Acutalibacteraceae; genus RUG592. The sequence goes on from CADAYJ010000015.1 coordinate 18,362, forward strand.
CGGAGCTTTCCGAGTACTGCAGGGAGAAGGGGCTTCTTCTCATCGTGGACGAGATTCAGACCGGCGTCGGCAGAACGGGCAAGCTCTACTGCTACGAAAACTACGGCATCACGCCCGACGTTATCACGACGGCGAAGGCGCTCGGCGGCGGTCTTCCGCTTTCCGCTTGCATATGCAGCGAGCAGCTTAAGGACGTTCTCACACCCGGCACGAACGGCACGACCTTCGGCGGCAATCCGATCGCCTGCGCAGGCGCAATGAAGATCCTGGAGATCGTCGGCGACGAGGAGTTCCTCGCGTCCGTGCGCGAAAAGGGCGAGTATATGCGCGAAAGACTGTCGAAAATGAAGGGCGTCAAGGAGGTCAGAGGCCTCGGCCTGATGATCGGCGTAGTTCTCGAGAAGAACAACGCAGGCGAGGTGCTTGCAAAGTGCGCCGAGAACGGCCTGCTGATTCTCACGGCGAAGGAGCTTGTAAGGCTGCTTCCGCCGCTCAGCATCGAATACGAAGACATTGACGAGGGCCTTGATATCCTCGAAAAGACAATCCTCTCCACGCTTGGCGAGGAATAATACAAACTGAAAGGACGAATACAAATGAAGCATTTGTTGAAGCTCCTTGACTGGTCGGGAGAGGACATCATGAATGTCCTCAATCTCGCCGATCAGCTCAAGTATGAGCAAAAGCACGGCATTTCCAAAAAGTACCTCGACGGCAAGAGCCTCGGAATGATCTTCGAGAAGGCGAGCACAAGAACGCGCGTCAGCTTTGAGGTCGGTATGTTCCAGCTCGGCGGTACGGCGCTCTTCCTCTCCAGCGACAAAACGCAGATCGGCAGAGGCGAGCCGATCCAGGACACGGCAAGAGTTCTCTCGCGCTACCTCGACGGTATCATGATCCGCACATTTGAGCAGAAGGAGGTCGAGGATCTCGCTGAGAACGGCTCGATCCCGATCATCAACGGTCTGACCGATTTCTGCCACCCATGCCAGGTTCTCGCCGATCTCATGACGATCCGCGAGTTCAAGGGGAAGCTCGACGGCCTTAAAATGTGCTTCATCGGCGACGGCAACAACATGATGAATTCGCTGATCGTCGGCGCGCTTAAAACGGGTATGTCGATCTCCGTCGCTTACCCCGAAGGCTACGAGCCGCACGAGAGTGTTGTCGCTTTTGCGAAGGAATACGGCGATAAGTTTGAGATGCTCCGCAGCCCTGAGCAGGCGGCAAAGGACGCCGACGTCGTTATCACCGACGTATGGGCTTCAATGGGGCAGGAGCAGGAGGCGAAGCTCAGGGCGCAGGCGTTCGAGGGCTTCCAGATAAACGCATCTGTCATGAGTGCGGCTAAGGACGACGCGATGGTGCTCCATTGCCTGCCTGCACACCGCGAGGAGGAGATCACCTCCGAGGTGTTTGAGGCTCACGCCGACGAGATCTTCGAGGAAGCGGAGAACCGTCTCCACGCTCAGAAGGCAGTAATGGTCTACTTGATGAAATAACAAGGGCGGTGCTTTATGATAGAACAGCTTTATGAGGCAATAAAAAGAATGCCCGGCGTCGAGGCGCTTGCCCTTGCAGGCTCCCGCGCAAGCGGCAACAACGATGAAAAGTCGGATTACGATATTTATATTTACAGCGCGGAGTTTATTCCTAACGAGGTCAGGAAGGAGTATATCGAGCCTCTCTGCTCATACGCCGAGATCGGCAATCACTATTTCGAGAGCGAGGACAACGTGATACTCAGCGACGGCACGCCTGTTGATATCATTTATAGAAATATAAACTATTTTAATGAAAAGATCACGCGCCAGCTCGATGAATGTATCGCGATGAACGGCTATTCCACCTGCTTCTGGCACAACATCAAAACGAGCGAGATCATTTTCGACAAGACGGGTACGCTTACAAGGCTCGTAGAGAGTGCCTCGCGCGAATATCCGAAGGCACTCAAAAACGCGATAATCAAGCGCAACATGGAGCTTCTGCACGGGTATCTCCCGTCGTATGACAAGCAGATCGCAAAGGCGTTCAACCGAGGCGATATGGTCAGCGTGAACCACAGAACGGCGGCGTTCCTTGAGAGCTACTTTGACGTTATCTTTGCGCTCAACGAAATGACTCACCCCGGCGAGAAAAAGCTGGTCGAGATCTGCAAGCGCGACTGCCGGATCCTCCCGGAGAGCTTCGAGAGCAACCTTGCTGCGCTTTTTGAAAATATGTTTAAACGTGACGTTTCCGACATTCTGGAGAATATCGTCACCGAGCTTTCAAAGGTCGTTAATGCCAACACCTGATACGGACGCCGTTTCGCACAAAGGATTGGCAAAAGACCGCTGACGGCATATATTAGAAAGGATTTGATGAAAATGTACATTACCTGCTTAGACCTTGAGGGCGTACTTGTTCCCGAGATCTGGATCGCGTTTGCTGAGGCGTCCGGTATCCCCGAGCTAAAGCGCACAACGCGCGACGAGCCGGATTACAACAAGCTGATGCAGTACCGCATCGCTATCCTTAAGGAGCACGGACTCGGACTAAAGGAGATCCAGGACGTTATCGCAACGATAGATCCGATGCCCGGCGCAAAGGAGTTCCTCGATGAGCTTCGTTCGCTCTGCCAGGTCATCATTATCAGCGACACGTTCACACAGTTCGCAGCTCCGCTGATGAAGAAGCTCGGTATGCCCACCATCTTCTGCAACTCCCTCGAGGTAGCCGACAACGGTGAAGTAACCGGATTTAAAATGCGTGTTGCAAATTCCAAGCTCGCCACGGTCAAGGCGCTCCAGTCGATCGGATTCGAGACGATCGCAAGCGGCGACAGCTACAACGACCTCGGCATGATCAAGGCAAGCAAGGCAGGCTTCCTTTTCAAGAGCACAGACAAGATCAAAGCAGACAACCCCGACCTCCCCGCGTTTGAAACGTATGATGAGCTGATGAAGGCTATCAAGGCGGAGCTTGTATGATAAATTTTTCCCCGATCCGTTCATTTGGATCGGGGATTTTTCAGTTATAAATATTTTTTGCCTATACTCCTGCGAAAAGCTCTTCGAGTCTCTGCCGGGCGAGATCTTCCTTGCCTTTTTCGATTGCGATGATCCCGGCTGAGGACGTATTTTTGTCGGCAACCATCACGTAGTCGGAGAGCTTCATCGCGAGCGGTATGTCCTGCGTGAAGGTCAGAAGCGACATTTTTGCGCTCGTTTTCAGCTCGGTCAGCCATTCAGCGGCTTGGTCGCGTTCGCCTTCGGAAAGCTCCGAGAACGGCTCGTGTATCGCCATGAATTCATGGGAGCACATATAGGCGCAGAAGATTTGCGCCTTCGCTGCGTCGAGTGCGGAAAGCTCGGAAAACTTTTTCTCGCCAAGCTCGGAAAGCCCGAGAGAGGCAAGCTCCTTTTTGACGAGGACTCCGGCAAGCTCGCGCGGCAGTCCTCGTTTCACGATAGACGCCGCCGCCGCTTCCGCGACCGTTTTCCTTTTCGGCGCTGACGGCTCCTTCTGCACGACTCCGAAAACATTCTTGACGCCGGTGACATCGTCGCCCTTGAAGAAGACCTTTCCTTTTTTCGGGGATATCCTTCCGCTGAGTATCTCCGTCAGGAGGGTGATATTGCTCTCGCTTTTGCAGAGAACGCCGTAGCTGTCGCCGTCCGGAACGGACAGCGTCAGCCGTTCGATCGTCGATTTCCTGTCGGAGCGTGATATGTTTGAAAGCTCCATTATAGGCTTTGCTATTTTTTTCATCTCTATACCTCGCGTTATTTTATCTCTATCCTGCTGCCCTCGCCGCCGCTCTTTCTGACGACGAGCTGACGGTCAATGCTGTCCTTCAGCGCCTCAACGTGGGAGATTATCCCGATGAGACGGTCGTCCGCCGACGAAAGACTGTCCAGCACCTCCAGCGCAAGATTCAGCGATTCGCCGTCGAGCGAGCCGAAGCCCTCGTCCACAAAGAGCGTGTCGAACCGAACGGCTCCCGCGCGGCGCATGATCTCGTCCGAAAGTCCGAGTGCGAGAGACAGGGAAACCTTGAATTTCTCGCCGCCGGAGATCGACGTAACGTCTCTCTCTCGTTTTTCCGGATCGGCGCAGAAGTAGTCAACGATGTTGAGGTCAAGGCCGAAGGAGCTTTTGAGATCGCTCGCCGCGCTTCGCCTTTTCAGCTCGTACTGTTCGTTCGTCATGAACTTGAGCCGCTCGTTCGCGTTTGCGATAACCGTATCGAAGTAGTGCAGTTGAACGAACGTCTCCAGATCGAGCTTTTCCCTGCCGCTGAGCGTTCCCGTGATCGTGTGGTACAGCAGAGAGACGGTGTCCGCCTCCTCCTGAGCGTTTGCGCGCTGCTTTTTGCCTTCGGCAAGGGCGCGAAGCTGCTTATTGTTGCCGTCGAGCCTCAGCTTCGTCGCCAGCAGCAGATCTGACTGTGCCTGCTTCTCTCCCTGCAGCTTCTTCAGCGCCTCTTTGCGCGAAGCAACGTCCGCGTCCTTCGCAGGGCTTTCGTCAAGGCTCTTTTGAAGCTGTGCGATGTTTCCCTCCAGACGGTTCAGACTGCTGCCGATCTCGTCAGAGATCTTCTGCGCCTGCGTGATCTCATTGCTGTATGTGTCCGCGTCTGCGCGCAGCTTCTCTATGTGCGCCCTTACCTCGGCTTCGCTCCCGAAAGCAAGCTCCGAGCGAAGCTGCGAGAGCGTCTGCTCCGTGTTGGCGCACGCTTCCTCGAGTCGCGATATCGTCAGATCTAGCTCGTTTTTCGCGGCTTCGTCTGAATTCTTCCTGTTGTCAAGATCCTCGCTCTCCGTTTGAAGACGTGCTTTTTCCTGCGTACAACTGAGCTTGTCGAGCTGTTCTTTCTTCGCCCTTTCAAGCGCACCGTTCGCGGCGGCCAGCTCTTCGTTGATCTCGCTGCCTATTTCGTTTGCGCTCCGATCACTGATCTCGCTGCCCATGTGCAGACGGAACTGCTCCTCAAAACGTGTTTTCCTCTTGCCGTAGCTGCTGACCTCCCTCTGCGCCTGCGAGAGTGCTTCGTCAGAGTCGGAGGAGGCGAGCTTTGCTGTGCGCGCGCTCGAAGCCAGCATATCGTCGCTTATCCTCTCGCCGGTATCGGCGTTAGCCGGAATGTGGACGTCGATCTCGGCGCCGCTGACCGAGCCGAGCGCGAGCCGCTCCGGAAGCTGCCGTATCAGATCGGAAAACGCCTCGCTGATGTTTTCAAGCCGCGTCTTCTTTGCTTCAAGCGATCCCCTTGCGGCTGCGTCGTCCTCCTGGAGCCGGTGCAGCTGCTTGCGGTCATTTTCAAGCTGCGAGGAGAGCTTACCGCAGTCCTCGAATCTCTTTAATGACTCAGAATATCTCTCGCCTGCTGCTTTTGCTTCTTTTTGTGCCTCTGCGATCATATCCTCTAGCTTCTGATCGGCGCCGGAGAAGAGAGCGCTGTTTTTCACGATCTGCACCTTTTTTTCGTCGATGACGGCACGAGTCGCGCTGCACTCGGAGTCCAGTCTCTGCTGGAGCTTGTCAAGCTCGCTGTATGCCGCACAGATTGTCTCGTATTTTGTGCGTGCAGCGTCAACCTGCGATTTTTCCGGAGTCAGCGCAGGTCTTTGCGCCGGAGCCGGGTGGTGGACGGAGCCGCAGACGGGGCAAGGCTCGCCGTCTTGAAGCTCGCTTGAAAGCATCCACGCGGCGCTGCCGTGATATGCGTCGTTCAGCCTGTCGTGCTCCTCCTGGGCTTTATCTCGCTCATCTCGCTTTGCCGTCAGCTTTTTGTAGTTCTCCTGCGCCAGGTGCTTCTTATTCTCGTATTTCGGTATGTATACGGTGAGTATATCATTGAGATCTGCTTCAAGCTGCTTTGCGGCGGCGTACTTCACCTTCATGTCGTTCATTTCCGACTCGCAGCCTGCATATGTTCTCAGCCGCGCCTCCTCGTCCGCGATCTTATCGGAGAGCACCTTTTTCTTTTGCAATATTTCCTCAACGCTGACTTTCGCGCCGTTTTCAGCCGCCATGCAGGTGCGCAGATATGCTCTGTTCGCCTCGACCGACCTCCTTTGAGCCTCGACGAACGCATTTTTTGCATTTATCATGGAGGAGCGTGAATTTCTCAGAGTCGTGTATGCCGTTTTGAGGTCGGCTGCCGCCTTTACGCGCAGCTCCGCCTTCTCGCACTCGTTCTTTGCCGCTTCAAGCTGCTGCTCTGCGGGCGCAAGCTGAATGAGCTTCGCCTTCACCTCGGCGCTGCGCTTTGATATGCTCTCCAGACGCGCGCTCACATTCGCTCTTTTGCAGGCTGATTCCGTCAGCCCTTTTTTCGCCTTTGAAAGCTCGTCTGCGCGCCTTGTCAGCTCTCTGTACTTAGGCAGCGTTTTTTCCTCAACGGCGGCAGTTTCGCGGAAGCTCTTGATATCGTGCTCGTGAGCCTTTGCCTGACGAAGCCTTCGCGACGCTTTTTCCTCGTCGTCGGCAAGCTGTTTTTTCTGTGCGAGCGCCTTTTCGAGTGCTGCCTTTGTGTCCGCTGCCTTCTGTGCAAGATTTATCATCGTCATGCAGTCGGCGATTTTGTCCCCAAGCTCCTTTTCGCTATTTTTCAGATCCGCGAGCGCCTCCTCGTCCTCCGTCTGCATCGCCCGTGCGGCCAGGATCGCCTTGTCCAGGCAGTCCTCCGTAAGCACGTCGTTATTCTTGAAGGCTTCCGTGATCTCCGTCAGCTCCGTCAGGTGAGCGTCGTTCGGAGTCAAGGCTGAAATGCTGTCGCGCAGCGCCTTGGTGCATTCCTTCACCCTTACGGAGGCGGCGCTGTTCTCCTGCTTTACAATGTTCTCGATCCGCGCGAAGACGCTCGTGTCGAAGATCGTTGAAAAGACGCTTTTCCTATCCTTCGACTTTGCCTCGACGAGCTTGAAAAAATCTCCCTGCGCGAGCATAGCGACCTGCTTGAACTGCTCGTAATCAACGCCGATAATGGAGCTTACAAGCTCCTTGTTCTCCTTTATCTTATAATTGAGATTGATGCACTTTTCCTTTCCGTCCGGCTCGACCGTGAATATTTGCAGAAGATCCTTAACACCTGCCGGAAGTCTTTCGCCCGGTCTAGGGGAGAGGTAGCGCAGAAAGCGGTAGCTCACGCCCTTGTGCTCAAAACACAGGTCAACGAACGTCGGCGTTCCCGGCTCGGCGTACTGCGAGCGCAGAAGCTGCTTATCCTTGCCGCCGCTCGCCATGTCGTACAGCGCAAAGGTGATCGCGTCGAAGATCGTGGACTTGCCGGCGCCCGTCTCGCCCGTTATCAGGTAAACTCCGCGTTTGCCGAGCTTGTCGAGCGGTATCTCGGTGTGTCCGGCGTACGATCCGAACGCGGAAAGAGTCAGTTTAGTCGGCAGCATCTTCGTTCACCGTCCCTTCCGAAGCGCGGTCGCTGCCGCGTGCAATTTCAATGATTTTTTTCATGATGTCGGTCTCTCTTTGCGAAAGCCCGCGCCCGTTTATCAGGCTGAAGAAATCGCCGACGATCTCCAGCTCGTCCTGCTGCGCCGTCACGTCCGCTCCGATCAATCCGTTCCCGGACTGCATGGAGGCGCGCTGAGAACTCATGACCGTTGTGATGATATTCGGATAAAGCGACCGCAGATCATGGTATACGTGCGAGGGGATATGCTCGTCGCTGAGCATCACACGAATGTAATCATCGCTATGCTCGCCGCGCTTCATGATCTCTCCGAACGAGCCTTCCACGGTACGCATATCGCGAAGCGGAACAAGAGGAATCCTTTCGACCGATACGCTGCCCTCACCGTCGATCGTTACGACAGCGGCGCTTTTCTGCTCGTTTTCCGAGAACGAGTATTTCAGCGGCGAGCCGGCGTAGCATACGACATTCCTGTTGCCGCCTCGCGTGCTCAGGCTTTGCGGCCGGTGAAGGTGGCCGAGCGCGACGTAATTGAACGGCTCGTAAACGGAGATATCGACCTCGTCAAGACCGCCGACGGAGCGCGTTTCGGAATCGCTCCTTGCGGCGCCGACAACGAACTGGTGGCTGAGAAGAACGCTTCGCTTTCCTTCCTCCGGCGAAATCATTTCAACAGCCTTCGCGATTGCGTCCGTATACGTGACAACGCTTTCCGCGGCTTCATCGTCTCCTCGCAAAACATCGCGGACATGAGCCGGCTTGATAAACGGCAGCATATAGATCAGAACCTCCCCGAACTCATCGTGCATGACGAACGGTTCGACGCAGCCGTTGAAAACGGGGGAGATATGAACGCCGCCGCTTTCGATGAGCGCCCTTCCGAACGCGAGCCGCTCCGGAGAATCGTGATTTCCGCTTATGACGAACGTCTGCATCTGAGAGCCGTCGGCGCGCCTCATTTTGGAAAGCGACGTAAGAAAGCTGTCAAACAGCAAAACGGCCTCGGCCGGCGGCACGCCTCTGTCGTAGACATCTCCGGCGATCAGCACGGCGTCCGGCTTTTCGCTCTCTGTGATCTTGAGTATCTCTCCGAGAATATGCTCCTGATCCTCCAGCATACGCATTTTGTCAATGACCTTTCCGATATGCAGGTCGGACAGATGTATAAATTTCATGAAGTATCACCGTAATTTCTGTAAAATTAGTATACCTAGATTTATACTATATTATATTATAATCAAAATGGTCTGTCAACAGTTTCCGCAGAACGCGAAGCAAACATAAAGCTCAAATAAACCTGAAAAGAAAAATAGTATGGAAATCAAAAATTTCCAAAAAAGGTATTGACAAAACCGAGGAAGTGGTGTATTATAATAAAGTCGCTTGACAAGAGCGGCGAAGGCAAAAGGGAGCTTAGCTCAGCTGGGAGAGCA
>CADAYJ010000016.1 GCA_902792115.1 uncultured Ruminococcus sp.
ATCACAAAAGCGCTTTGTCAAGGGATTTTTTTAAAAATACGGCGCATTTTTGCAGCCGCCGCGCTATCCGCTTGACATTGGGTCAAATTATGATAAAATAATAAAAAAACACAATATACACCACAGAGCAAACGATCATTTTTAGGAGGTCACGTTTTCAAATGAAAAAAACAAAAACGGCGGCGCTGCTGCTTAGCGCGCTGATGATTTTCCAGTCGTCGGCAGCGATAACGGCAAGCGCGGCGACACAGGAGGACACGCAGATCGCGGTGAGCGGTGAAACGCTGACTTACGGTGATTTTGAGTATGTGGTCAACGACAACGACACTGTCACGATCACGAAATACACTCAATCTTCCACGGAGTTTACAGTTCCGTCCGAAATTGACGGCAAGCCGGTCACTAAGATCGGCCAGAATGCGTTCGCAAAAACGAACGTTCGCACTATCGCTCTCCCCGATTCGGTAACGACGATCGACAGCGGCGCTTTCAGCCACTGCGAAACCCTCTCCGAGGTCACCTTCCCGAAGGAGCTTACAACTTTGGGAGCCGATGCTTTCGGAAGCTGCAAAAACCTCAAGGAGGTCACGATCCCGAAAACGCTCACAATAGCAAGCGAATACGGTGCCGGTGCGTTCCGGTATTCAGGCTTGCAGAAGGCAACTTTTGAAGACGGCACGACGGCAACTCCTTCATATATTTTCTCCTACTGTGATAAGCTCCGCGAGATCGTTATCCCCATGTCGGCAACGACTATCGGGAAGGGGCTTAGAGAAAAAAGCGACAGAGCCGTGATCTACTGCTACAAGGATTCCGCTGCGCACATTTACGCCGAGGAAAACGAGTACCCATATGTGCTGCTCGACGGCGACACTTCCAAGATCTTCTACGAGGAAAACCTTGACAAGACCGAGCCGGAGCCTGACTCCGACAAGGAAGAAACAGACCTCGACGAAACAGACACAGACATCACCTCCGACACCGAGCCGGACACAGATGAATCCTCCGACGTTACTTCCGATACGGAGCCGGACACAGATGAATCCTCCGACGTTACTTTCGATACAGAGCCGAACACAGATGAATCTTCCGACGTTACTTCCGACACCGAGCCGGACACAGACGAATCCTCCGACGTAAACTCCGACACGGAGCCTGATACAGATGAATCCTCCGACGTGATCTCCGATACGGAGCCGGACACAGATGAATCCTCCGACGTTACCTCCGACACCGAGCCGGACACAGATGAATCCTCCGACGTCACCTCCGACACCGAGCCTTCCAAGCCGGACGACAAAAAGCCTATCGGAAACCTCGGCGACCTCGACGGCGACAAGCTGATAACGGCGAACGACGCGCTCGTTATCCTTCGTGCAAGCATCGGTCTTGAAAAGTTCACGCAGGATCAGATCACCCTTGCAGACATCGACGGCGATAAGCTCGTCACCGCAAACGACGCGCTCATAATACTGCGCGCAAGCGTCGGAATGAAGGACAAGGACACGATCGATGAGCCGGTCATGTCATGATAATCTGACAGAGGCACATTTTAAAAAGATAAAAGGAAGCACCCCGCGTTTGCGGGGTGCTTCCGGTTGTTCAGATCATTTGTTTGCTTCTGCCCGGAGCTTTTGCATAAGCGCCATCTCTTCCTCGTAGTCAGTAAGGCAGAGAATCTTGTTTTTCATTCCGGTCGCCTGAACGAAGATCATCTCCGCGCCGGCAGGATCTTTTTTTGATATGAGCGCCTGCATATACAGGCAGCGAAGCTCTGCTGCGCTGTACTCCGACACAGCCTTTACGCGCCTTATGGTCATTTCGTCAAGAAGCTCCTCAACGCGCTGAGGCTCGCGGCCGAGCATCATCAGGCAGCAGGCGAGGCTGCTGCGTACCTTCGTGCGGAGAGCAGAGTGCGCTTCAACAGCCGGGTTCTTTAGAAGCTCCTCCAGCATTTCGTGCGCCTGCTCGTATTCGCCGCGCATCATGAGATACGAAGCCTTCAGTGACGCCATGCTGCAGTAGGGAACGACTCCGTTCACGTCTGCTCCGGCAAAAAGCTCGTCCGGCATATCGCCTGTCTTAACGCCGTCTGCCTCCAATCCCGAAATGACGAGAATGTGGTTGTCGATCACGCGCGCCTGAGGATCCTTGCTCAAAATCCTCAAATATTCGCCCTCGTTCGGAACACCCTTTTTCGACGGGATCAGGAATGTCATAGAGAGTATGACGAACGTGAACGCTCCTGCCGAAAGAATCCATCTCACGACGGGATCGCCGGATATCACGACGGCCAAGCCGCAGAGCGCGGCGCAGACGATCTCAAAGAACGCTCCGCCGAAGTAACACCAGAAGTATTTCGCCTGCTCCGGCGTATCGGCGCGCGGCGGCGCCATGATGCACTGTCCGAATGAAAAGACCGTGGGCAGCTCCTTGCGCACGAACTTTCCCCTTTCCCTGACGAAGCAGAGCGGACCTGCCGTGAACACGAGCACGCGGTACCCCGAAAGCAGGCTCATAACGAGCTTGCCCACGCTGTGGAGCACGATACCGATCAGAAAGAATATCAGTATCATCGCCCAGTAAAGAAGTATCGCAGCGAATGTCGGCAGCCCGAGTCGTTCCTTGGCAGGATCGAACAGCGTAAAAACTATGATCAGCGCAAGCACAAAGCCGACTATATACGTCGCGGCGTTGCCCCGCGAAGGGCTTTTCACCTTTTTCTCATCGCTGTACGGGCTGCGGACGGTCTTGCTGTCTCTGTCCATATATTAGTCTATCGCAGCGAAAGCCTTGTCGAGGTCGGCGAGAATGTCGTCGATATTCTCAAGGCCGACGGAGAAGCGAACCATGCCGCCGTTGATGCCGGCAGCCACAAGCTGCTCGTCCGTAAGCTGGCGGTGAGTCTCGCTCGCCGGGTGCAGCACGCAGGTGCGGATGTCGGCAACGTGTACCTCGTTCGACGCAAGCTCGAGGGAATCCATGAACTTCATAGCGTTCTCTCTGCCGCCCTTGATGACGAAGGAGATGACGCCGCTGCAGCCCTTGAGGTACTTCTCCGCGAGCGCGTGGTACTTGTCGTTTTCAAGACCGGGGTACGACACGGACTCCACCTTGTCGTTCGCCTCAAGATACTTCGCAACGGTGATCGCGTTCTCGCAGTACTGCTTCATTCTTACGGCGAGCGTCTCGAGACCGAGGTTGAGAAGGAACGCGGAGTGTGCGGCAGGATAGCAGCCGAAGTCTCTCATGAGCTGCATTCTCGCCTTGATAATGTATGCCGCCTTGCCGTAGACCTCCGTATAAATGATGCCGTGGTACGACTCGTCCGGCTCCGTAAGCTCCGGGAAATCGCCCTTCGTCCAATCGAACTTGCCGCTGTCTACGATAACACCGCCGCCCTGAACCGCGTGACCGTCCATGTACTTCGTTGTGGAATGCGTAACGATGTCGCAGCCGAAATCGAACGGCTTGCAGAGAACGGGCGTTGCGAACGTGTTGTCGATGATGAGCGGTACATTATGGCGGTGCGCGAGCTTCGCGAACTTCTCAATATCGAATACGGTAAGCGCCGGGTTAGCGATCGTCTCGCCGAATACAGCCTTCGTGTTCGGCTTGAACGCCTTCTCGATCGTCTCCTCATCATCGTCCGTCGAAACGAAAATGCACTCGATGCCGAGCTTTTTAAGCGTGAACGAGAAGAGGTTCACCGTACCGCCGTAGATCTCCGAGCAGCTTATGAAGCTGTCGCCTGCCTTGCAGATATTGAGGATAGCAAGCAGATTAGCCGCCTGACCGCTCGACGTACACATCGCCGCGACGCCGCCCTCCAGCTCCGCGATCTTCTGCTCGACAGCCATTACCGTCGGGTTTGCGAAGCGCGAGTAGATGAGCGACTTTGTCGGCTCGTCGAATACGGAAGCGACCTCTGCGGTCGAATCGTACACATACGTCGTGCTCTGAACGATCGGCACAACGCGCGGCTCGGAATTTTTCGGGTGGTAGCCCGCGTGCAGGCATTTTGTTTCGTCTTTCATTTTTCTTTCCTCCAGTTTATACATTATGTAATGTTCGGTGAGTATTGATGTCACATCTCCTCAAGGAACTTGACTATCGCGCTGAAATTCATCGAGTGAGACGCCTTGACGAGAATGAGATCGTCCTTGTGAAGGATATCCTCGATCTCGCCGAGCGCAGCTTCAACGGTGCCGTAGCTGTGCTTCTCCACGCCCTCGCAGCCGCTTGCTATCTCCCGCGCAAGCTCTCCGACGGTTATAAGAACGTCAAGTCCGCACGAGGACGCATACTGTCCGACCTCGCGGTGGAGCGCTCTCTCGTTTTCGCCAAGCTCCTTCATGTCACCGAGGACGGCGATCCTGCGCTTTGCCTTCATCGTTTTAAGCGTGCCGAGGGAAGCCTTGACGGAGTTCGGGTTGGCGTTGTAGCAGTCGTCGATTATCCTGACGATCTCCGTCTCTACGACTCTCGCTCTGCCGCCTACCGCCTTGTAATCGTTAAAGCCCTCGATGATGCTGCTCATTTCCATGTTGAGCGCCGTTCCGACGGCCGCCGCGCAGAGCGCATTCATGACCATGTGGTCGCCGAGCGCCGGGATGGACGCCTCGTATTTTTCGCCGCCGAAGACGAGTGTGAAATCAGTTCTGCTCTCGCCGTCGCTCTTTATATCCTCTGCGCTGAAATCATTGCCGCTGCCGAGGCCGAAGCGGTAAGAAGCGTTCGCCACCTGCGCGAGCTTGTCGTCGTCTCCGTTTACGACGATATCGGCGTCTTCCGCCATATACCTGAACATTTCCGTCTTAGCCTTGAAAACGCCGTCGCGGTCGCCGAGGTATTCGAGGTGGCAGCAGCCGATATTCGTCAATACACAGACGGTCGGGCGCACCATCTTTGAAAGTCGCGTCATCTCGCCGAAGTGGTTTATGCCCATCTCGACGACGGCGACCTCCGTATCCTCCGGCATAGCAAGCAGCGTGAGCGGAACTCCAAGCTCGTTGTTGAAATTCCCCTGCGTCTTGTGGACGGTGTACTTCTTCGCGAGGACGGCGGAGACCATCTCCTTCGTACTCGTTTTGCCGACGCTGCCGGTGATCCCGACGACCTCGATATTCGGGAATTTCGCGCGGTAGCACTCCGCTATGTCCTTTATCGCCTGCTCGCTCGAATCAACGAGGATATACGGCTCGTCGTAGTCAACGATCTGCTCGCTGACGGCGCATACCGCGCCCATATCGTACGCCTTTTCGATATACAGGTGACCGTCCGTGCGCTCGCCCTTTATCGCCACGAAGAGACAGCCCTCCGTGACCTTGCGGCTGTCTATCACAACGCCCGAGATCGTGTCGAGAAGGCGCGATCTGTCGCCGACGAACTTGCCGCCGCACGCCTTCGCGATCTCGCCCAAGGTGAATTCCTTCATTAGCTTCACTCCTTATACTGATTTTCATTCAGAGACCTTAAAAGGATTTTCGGCAATAGTTTTCGCAGGACATGGAAAAATCGCCGGAATACGGCCGCTTATGCACTCTGCTGCAAAATCTGCTGCTCATCTTCGGCACAATCTCTGTTGGTATTGCCTTATGGTAGCTATATTGAAAAGCAGTATTATAACCGCCCGTTATCAGAACTGCTTCTGAGCGCCGCAGTTCTGGCAGAAATTAGATGTGTTCGTCATTCCGCAGTTCGGGCATACCCACTGACCGCCGAAGCCCTGATTGTTCATCATGTTCTGCTGACCGAAGCCCTGCTGCGCGTAGCCCTGGTTGTTCATCATATTCTGCTGATTAAAGCCCTGCTGCGCGTAGCCCTGATTGTTCATCACGCCCTGCTGATTAAAGCCCTGCTGCGCGTAGCCCTGATTGTTCATCATGCCCTGCTGATTAAAGCCCTGCTGCGCGTAACCCTGATTGTTCATCATATTCTGCTGCTGCATCTGCTGATTCATCATGTTCTGCTGCATCTGAGCCTGCTGGTTGTTCTGACCGCCGAGAATAGCGCCTGCGATGCCTGCGAGACCTGCAACGCCTGCCGCGCCTGCAACTGCTCCGGCAATTCCGCCCATAACGCCGCCTGTCTGCCCCATTGCCTGCTGCCCCATAGGCTGAGACATACCTGCCGGCGCTCTGCCTGTAACGGCAGCAACGATGAGGTCTGCCTCATTCTGGTATCTCATGAACTCCTGCGAGCCTTTGTTCTTGATCGGATCGTCCGTTACCTCAAACTTGATCTCGTTGAAGAAGGGCGAGTTGATGTTGATCGTAACGAAGATCTCGTAGCTGTATTCGTATTGCTTCGGGTTGTAGGACTGGCTGTGCCCCTGCGCGTCCTTCATGTAAAGCTCTTTCTTGTGCTCCTTCACCTCGCTGCGCGCGCCCGTTACCTGAGAGAGGTTGATGATATCGGCGTTGCTGCCCTTGTAGTCGCTCGATCTGCTGACTACAAAGCAGTTGTGGCCGGGATCAACGTAGACCTTCGTCTTGAAGCCGAGCGTCTTTGAGGGACTGAACATATTGAGCTGCTGCCTGTTCTGCTCTCTGTAAGCGAGCTGCTGCTGAATCTGAGCAAGAGTGGAGCTTCTCCCGTTGTGGAAAAACGGAGAGAGCTTTCCGGCGCAGGCGTGGCAGTAGTTGCCGTCAGCCGCCTTGTTGTCGATGATAATGCCCATCGAACCGCCGCAAATGTCGCAGAATTTCTTGTTAAAAAGTGCCATAACGATATCTCCTTCAATTATAATATGTTCCGCTGTGCGCCCGTGCCTCTGTGACAGGAAAAAGCACGGTGCGCTCCGTGTTTTTTTAAGGCAATGCCGCGAATATGATGCTCTGCCCTGTCACTGTTTAATGATACCACAAAAAAAAGCCCAATACAAGAGCTTTGTGATACAATTCCCCTATAATATACAGAACATGACCGCTCTTTTGTACCTTGTCAACAAAAAATCGGCTTCAACTTTGTACATAAACACACTCATATTTCGGATATACACGTAAGATCATATTCCCGCGGCCGCAAGAATACCTCATATGCTCCGCGAAGCAGATAAGCCGGATTGACGGCAGCGCATAGCCCAAACGAGCGGCGGCTCTCAACTATTCGCCAAAAGCAAAAAGCCGCCGGACAATGCCGGCGGCGGATATTCTTTGTATCAGTTTGTGATCGTCTGCTCTGTCTCCTTGTCGAAGAGGTGAATCTTGCTGACATCGAGAGCGATCTGGATAACGTCGCCGGGCTGAGCCGTGGACGTCGGGAGAACTCTTGCTGTGAGCGGGATACCCTCAACGGAAACGTAGAGGTAGATCTCGGCGCCCATAAGCTCCGTTACTTCTACGACTGCATCGAGAACGCCTTCCGGATGGTTAGCGATAAACTCGGGATCATCATAGATATGCTCGGGGCGGATACCGAAGGTAACGTCTGTATCAACGTAGTCCTCAAGCTGGTAGTCGAGGTTCTTCTCCGGAGGAAGGAGGAGAGAATACTGAACGAAATCGAGGTAGTAGTTGCCGTCGTCTCTGAGAACAATCTTGCCGTCTGCAAAGTTCATCTGCGGAGAGCCGATGAAGCCTGCAACGAACTCGTTACAAGGCAGATCGTAGAGGTGCTGCGGAGTATCAACCTGCTGAATGAAGCCGTCCTTCATAACAACGATACGAGTACCCATCGTCATAGCCTCTGTCTGATCGTGCGTTACGTAGATGAACGTTGTACCGAGTCTCTTGTGGAGCTTGGAGATCTCCGTTCTCATCTGAGCACGGAGCTTTGCATCGAGGTTGGAAAGCGGCTCGTCGAGGAGGAATACCTTAGGATCACGGACGATCGCACGGCCAAGCGCAACACGCTGGCGCTGACCACCGGAGAGAGCCTTCGGCTTACGGTCGAGAAGGTGGTCGATACCGAGGATTCTTGCAGCCTCTTCAACTCTTCTCTTCATCTCCTCCGGGGGAGTCTTTCTGAGCTTCAGGCCGAATGCCATGTTATCATATACCGTCATGTGAGGATAAAGAGCGTAGTTCTGGAAAACCATCGCGATATCTCTGTCCTTCGGCGCAACGTCGTTTGCGAGCACGTCGCCGATGTAAAGCTCGCCCTTACTGATGTCCTCCAGACCGGCGATCATACGGAGAGTTGTGGACTTACCGCAGCCGGAAGGACCGACGAGGATGATGAACTCCTTATCTGCGATCTCCAGGTTGAAGTCGGTAACAGCAACTACGCCGCCGTCGTAGATCTTGTAGATGTGCTGCAATGATACGTTTGACATAAATTAATAACCTCCTATATATTGCCCTCAAACGAGAACAAACCAACTTTCAGTTTTACATATATTAATATAGCAGATTTCCGCCGATTTTACCATTAATTTTTTCACTAAAGATTTATTGAATACTTTATGGAATATCTCCAAAAATAGAAATTATATATTCATTTTTAGCTATTCTGACCACTAAATACTCTTTTTAGTTCTTCTGAGGAAATTAGACGCGCTTCTCCCTCCGATAATTTTTCGTCCAGGAACAGCTCTCCGACGGCTAAACGCCTAAGTTTTTCGACTTCGCAGCCGCAGCTTGCAAACATTCGTTTCACCTCATGGAATCTGCCCTCTGTGATCTCGACGAGAACGTCCGTCCTGTCACTTTCGCCGGGAAATCTCACCCTTGCAGGGCGAAAGCTCTCGCCGCTTTCGAGGACAACTCCGCGCTCGAGCTTTGCCTTTCCCTCGTCGGAAAGCGGCTTGTCGAGAGCCGCTCTGTACAGCTTGTAAACTCCGCTTTTCGGAGAGAGCATTTTATGGGCAAAGCCGCCGTCGTCGGTGATGATAAGCAGCCCGGTGGTATCCTTGTCGAGCCTTCCGGCAGGGAAAAGACCGCGGCGGCGCAGCTCGTCCGGGAGAAGGTCGATCACGGTCTTTGCTTTTTTATCGGTCGATGCGCTGAGCACCCCCGACGGCTTGTTCATCATTATATAAACGAACTCGCGGTACTCTATCCGCTTTCCGCCAACCTCTATGATATCACGCTCGGGGTCTACTTTCATGTCGCATTTTGCGGCAGGCTTGCCGTTTACCGTTATTGTGCCGCTTTTTGCAAGCTTTGAAGCTTCCTTGCGCGAGCATATATTTTGCGATGTCATGAATTTATCAAGTCTCACGCCGAGCGCACCCCTTTATTTATTTCTTGACGAATTCGGCGTTCCCGTTAAAGCTGCCGTATTCCTTGTCAACATATATTTCCATAGTCTGCCCCTCTTCGGGGTAATTCTCTCTGCCGGTGAACGTTTTTTCGTGTTTCTCGCCGTCGTATTCGTACTCTATCGTGTATGTATATTCTGTAACGTGCCAAGTGTTCCAGTAGGTTTCGCCCTCATCATCGTAGTCCCAGTCACCCGTGTCGTACTCATTTACATCTTTTTTGAGGATATTCGCCGTAACAAGCTCGTAATTCGCGTCGAGATCTGCCTGATGATGCTGCTGATAAGCCTCCTGGCGCTCCTGCTTCTGCTGATCCTGAACAGTTTTTATGTAGTATGCTCCGCCGGCCGCCACTAAGGCAATAATGAGCGGTAGCAGGATCATACCGCCCGAAGATCTTCTGTGATTAGCCATACACGACCTCCTTTAAACGTTAAACCTGAACAGCACGATGTCGCCGTCCTTCATGACGTACTCCTTGCCCTCGGAGCGGACAAGCCCCTTCTCCTTTGCGGCAGCCATCGAGCCGCACGCCATGAGGTCGTCGAACGAAATGACCTCGGCGCGAATGAAGCCGCGCTCAAAGTCGGAGTGGATCTTTCCGGCAGCCTGCGGAGCCTTCGTGCCGTTTTTGATCGTCCACGCGCGCACCTCGGGCTTTCCTGCCGTGAGGTACGAGATGAGTCCGAGCAGCGAGTAGCACTCTCTGATCAGCCTGTCGAGGCCGGACTCCTCCAAGCCCATATCGGAGAGGAAAAGCTCCTTTTCCTCCTTGTCCATCTCAACGATGTCCGCCTCAATCTGCGCGCAGATCGGCAGAACGCCGGCACCCTCGCTTTCGGCTATTTTTTTCACCGTATTGAAGCCCTCGTTCGACTCGATGCCGTTTGCAAAATCGTCCTCGCTCATGTTCGCAGCGTAGATTATCGGCTTGTTTGTGAGCAGAGCGACCTCCGAAAGCAGCGCCGCCTCGTCCTCGCTGCACTCAACGCAGCGCGCCGGCTTGCCCTCCTCGAGAGCCTCCTTTACGCGCTTGAAGAAGTCGAGGTCTGCCTGATACTTCTTGTCCGCCTTTATCATCTTCGTTGTCTTGTCGATACGCCTGTCCAGTATCTCCAGGTCTGAAAGAATAAGCTCCAGGTTGATCGTGTCTATATCGCGCTGCGGATCTATGCTGCCCTCGACGTGGATAATATCGTCGTTTTCGAAGCAGCGCACAACGTGAACGATCGCGTCGCACTCGCGGATATTCGAGAGGAACTTATTGCCCAGCCCCTCGCCCTTTGACGCGCCCTTTACAAGACCTGCGATATCGACGAACTCGATCGTAGCCGGCGTATACTTTTCCGGATCGTACATCTCGGCGAGGCGGTCAAGGCGCTTGTCCGGAACGGCGACGACGCCGACGTTCGGCTCGATCGTGCAGAACGGGTAATTCGCACTCTGCGCGCCCGCGTTAGTTATTGCGTTGAAAAGCGTACTCTTTCCGACATTCGGAAGACCGACTATACCTAATTTCATTTTTACTCACATCTCCTGATAAATCTTTTTGTTGTAAAACCAACATCTTAAGGATAATTATTAATAAATCCTTACCGTTTTTTCAGGGGGCTTTCCGGTCGCCCCCTGAACCCCTTCGGCTCAAAATCTATGTAAATCAGATATTGATCTGTTAACACTATTTCGGGATAACGATCGCAAAGCTGCGCCATTTTTTCGCCGCATAGACCCTGCTAATGTATGATTATACCACAAAGGCGGAGAAATCTCAACAAGCCGCCGGAAATTTACGCGGGAATTTCAACATTCGAGTGCTTTGCTATTGAAAACGCGGCGGAAATATGCTACAATAGAAAGTGCCAAACAAATCTTGATATTATACTAACCGGTTTTGAAACGTGTATTTTTATTTCGGTAAAAATACGCGCTCTTTTCACGTTTCCGAAAACCGGTGATAAGTGAGATTTGTTTGGCGACAAGTGAGCTGTGTATTTTTTAGGCGCAGTTCATTTGGCTGCGCCTTTTTTATTTGCCTCCGGCGCGGCGGGCGAACAAACATAGAAGGGTGATATATTATTATGAAGAAACGTATTCTCTGCCTTATCATGACACTTGCCGTGATAACGGCATTTATCCCGACATCCGCGTTTGCCGATGATCCGGGCGGCATTAGAGTAACTGTAACAAAAACCGATATAAAAGCCGACGGAGTATCAAATACCTCGGGGTACGGAAGCTTAAAACGTAATGATGATTTAGGTAATCAGAATCAAGCCGGATTGGTCGACAAAACCGGAAAAATGCTTTTTCCGTTCAAAGATACTCACGATCTCCGTTACAGCGTTGACGGAGATATCGTGTCATTGGTTAACAGTGATGCTTACGTTCACGCTTACCTTGATGCGATGTACGACGAGAAAACCGACACTTTAACTATTACCGTCGACGATCCCATAGGATTCTACCATTTAGACGGCACACCTGCTTTTTCGAGAGATTTTTGGGGCGCTACCGCGATGCGGGACGGTTACGCATTTGCAACATCCGTCAGTGACCTTTCAGGTTCTTCTTTTCACGGTAATCTTTCTGCGGCCGTCAAGAGCGTTATATTAGACAGCAAAGGGCAGGTCGTTTTAGAATTAGACGGTGGTTTTAATGAGGTAACTGAATTATTAGACGTAAACTACTGTAGGGTTCTTTATACAAAAGAGGTCGGATGGGGCTTTTCGGAAGGTCTCCTCCTTTGCGCGTCTTATGACGCACCTGCCCTTTCCGGCGCACAACCTGTTTCGCTTTACTATATAGACACCACCGGCAAAAAGATCATTACCCTTGACACCGCCGATTACAGTAATGCATGGACTTTTTCCGACGGGCTTGCTTGGGTGATGTCGAAAAAGAATGACAAAATAGGTGCTATAGATAAAACCGGCGCGCTCGTCATCCCCTGCGAATACGATACAGGCACAGGCTTTAACGACGGCTTGTCGGGCGTAAGCAAGGACGGAAAATACGGTTACATCAATAAGAAGAACGAGACTGTTATCCCCTTTGAGTACGACGGCGCATACGGCGCAGGCAGCGGACTTGCCTCTGTTGTAAAGGACGGCAAATGTGGTCTTGTTGATTACGATAATAATGTTGTCGTACCGCTTGAATACGACGATATCAGCACATTTGACAAGGGCGTGGCATATGCGATAAAGGACGGCTGCCTTTACATCATTACAAAGAATGAGGACAAGTCGAGCGGCATTTTCGGCGACCTCGACGGCGACGGGCAGGTTACATCAAGCGACGCGCTTATTGTCCTGCGCATGAGCATCGGTCTTACTTCTCACGACAGCGATACATTAACGATCGCCGACATCGACGGCGACGGCTACCTCACCTCCTCCGACGCGCTCGAACTGCTTCGTTTCAGCATTGGTCTGAGCAGTAACGAAAAGATCGGTAAGCCGATCTAAATCAGCTCGAAGCGTTCCGCAAATTTCCACTTTTAATTTTCGATTAAAAAACTTTAAATTAAAAAACCTGCGGCTGCCACCATTTCGGTGACAGCCGCTTTTATCATACGTTTTACCGTATTTTATATTACTTGTTGTTGATCGCAGCCTGTGCAGCAGCAAGACGAGCGATCGGCACACGGAACGGTGAGCAGGATACATAGTCGAGACCGATCTTGTGGCAGAATTCTACCGAAGACGGATCGCCGCCGTGCTCGCCGCAGATACCGATGTGGAGCTTCGGATTAACGGGCTTGCCGAGCTTGATAGCCGTCTCCATGAGCTTGCCTACGCCTGTCTGATCGAGCTTTGCGAACGGATCGTTCTCGAAGATCTTCGTGTCGTAGTAAGCGCCGAGGAACTTGCCGGCGTCGTCACGGCTGAAGCCGAATGTCATCTGTGTGAGGTCGTTCGTACCGAAGCAGAAGAAGTCAGCCTCTGTTGCGATCTCGTCAGCTGTGAGAGCAGCTCTCGGGATCTCGATCATTGTACCAACCTCGTACTTGAGGTCTGCGCCTGCAGCAGCGATCTCGGCGTCTGCCGTCTCAACTACTACCTTCTTGACGAACTTAAGCTCCTTGAGCTCGCAAACGAGCGGGATCATGATCTCGGGAACGATGTTCCAGTCTGCGTGTCTCTTGGATACTGCGATAGCCGCGCGGATAACAGCCTTTGTCTGCATCTTTGCGATCTCGGGATATGTTACTGCAAGACGGCATCCGCGGTGGCCCATCATCGGGTTGAACTCATGGAGGGAAGCGATAAGAGTCTTGATAGCCTCAACGCTCTTGCCCTGTGCGTCTGCGAGCTTCTGGATCTCTTCCTCTGTCGTCGGAACGAACTCGTGGAGCGGCGGATCGAGGAAACGGATCGTTACCGGGTTGCCCTCGAGTGCCTCGTAGAGAGCCTCAAAGTCGCCCTGCTGGTACGGAAGGATCTTCTCGAGAGCTACCTCTCTCTCCTCTACCGTGTCGGAGCAGATCATCTCGCGGAATGCAGCGATTCTGTCCTCCTCGAAGAACATATGCTCTGTACGGCAAAGGCCGATGCCCTCTGCGCCAAGCTCTCTTGCCTTCTTAGCGTCTGCCGGTGTATCTGCGTTTGTTCTTACCTTAAGTGTTCTGTACTTGTCAGCCCACTCCATAACTCTGCCGAACTCGCCTGCGATCTGAGCGTCAACCGTCGGGATAACGCCGTCGTAGATGTTACCTGTCGAGCCGTCGATGGAGATGAAGTCGCCCTCGTGGAACTCCTTGCCTGCGAGCGTGAACTTCTTGTTCTCCTCGTCCATAGCGATGTCGGAGCAGCCGGATACACAGCACGTACCCATACCGCGGGCAACAACTGCTGCGTGAGAAGTCATACCGCCGCGTACCGTGAGGATACCCTGCGAAGACTTCATGCCTGTGATGTCCTCAGGCGATGTCTCGAGACGAACGAGAACTACCTTCTCGCCGTTTGCAGCCCAAGCCTCTGCGTCCTCAGCCGTGAAGACGATCTTGCCGCAAGCTGCGCCCGGGGAAGCGCCGAGGCCCTTGCCGATCGGCGTAGCAGCCTTGAGAGCCTTTGCGTCGAACTGCGGGTGGAGAAGTGTGTCGAGGTTTCTCGGATCGATCATCGCAACAGCCTCTGCCTCTGTTCTCATGCCCTCGTCAACGAGGTCGCAAGCGATCTTGAGAGCAGCCTGTGCGGTTCTCTTGCCGTTTCTTGTCTGGAGCATATAGAGCTTGCCGTGCTCAACGGTGAACTCCATATCCTGCATATCTCTGTAATGATTTTCAAGTGTCTTGCAAACATCTGTGAACTGTGCGAATGCCTCCGGGAACTTCTGCTCCATCTCTGTGATGTGCATCGGAGTACGAACGCCTGCAACGACGTCCTCGCCCTGTGCGTTTGTAAGGAACTCGCCGAAGAGACCCTTAGCGCCCGTAGCAGGATCGCGCGTAAATGCAACGCCGGTGCCGCAGTCGTCGCCCATGTTGCCGAATGCCATCGACTGTACGTTTACAGCAGTACCCCAGGAGTACGGGATATCGTTGTCGCGGCGGTATACGTTAGCTCTCGGGTTGTCCCAGGAACGGAATACTGCCTTGATAGCGCCCATGAGCTGCTCCTTGGGATCAGACGGGAAGTCTGCGCCGATCTTAGCCTTGTACTCAGCCTTGAACTGGTTAGCAAGCTCCTTGAGGTCGTCAGCCGTAAGCTCTACGTCCTGAGTAACGCCTCTGTCAGCCTTCATCTTGTCGATGAGCTCCTCAAAGTACTTCTTGCCGACCTCCATAACGACGTCGGAGTACATCTGGATAAATCTTCTGTAACAGTCCCAAGCCCAACGCGGGTTGCCGGACATCTCAGCGATCGTATTTACAACTTCTTCGTTAAGGCCGAGGTTGAGAATCGTGTCCATCATACCGGGCATGGAAGCGCGGGCACCGGAACGTACGGAAACGAGAAGCGGATTCTCCTTGTCGCCGAACTTCTTGCCTGTGATCTCCTCCATCTTAACGATGTATTCATTGATCTGGCCCTGGATCTCTTCGTTGATCTCTCTGCCGTCCTCGTAATACTGTGTGCACGCCTCTGTTGTGATAGTGAAGCCCTGCGGAACAGGAAGACCGATGTTGGTCATTTCTGCCAAGTTAGCACCCTTACCGCCGAGAAGCTCACGCATATTTGCGTTACCCTCGGAGAAAAGGTACACCCATTTCTTAGCCATGGTAATTACCTCCTAAATAATTGAATTGATTTGCGAGGGGGAACCGGCGCCCCGATTCCCAGCCTATACGTCATTATAACAGAATATCAGGAAAAAATCCAGTGTTTTATGAAAAAACTCCGAAAATAATTTCAATTATTTCCCTGCAATAGGCGAATTTACTATTTTGAAACCTATATGTTACAAACATGAAACGATTCTCCGCCGGACTTTCTGTTTTTTCGGCAAATACAGCCCTTTTTCTATCTGTAATATTTTTTTCTTTCCTTATGCAATTAACAATAAAAAAGGGCTTATTTTTTGACGTAATGTATGCGAAACATTGAAAATTCGGATTTCTTTCGGATAATGCCGAAAAATGACTTGAAAAATCAAAAAAGTGTGCGATAATATAATAAGGTATCTTTGCGCCGCGCGCAAGGAATAGCGAAACGAACCTACACGAAATCCATCATTTACACTACCGTCAAATCTAATGTAAAGGGGCTTTTAAGTATGAATTTTCACGGTAAAGACATCAAGATCTTTGCAGGCAACGCAAGCAGAGACGTAGCTCAGGCGATCGCCGGCTGCCTCAACCTCCCTCTCGGCAAATCCGAGACGAAGACATTCTCGGACGGCGAGATATCCGTATCTCTCCACGAGTCCGTAAGAGGCTCCGACTGCTTCATTGTGCAGTCCACCTGCGCTCCCGTCAACAACAACCTTATGGAAATTCTCATCATGATCGACGCGATGAAGCGTGCGTCCGCAGCAAGCATCACTGTCGTTATGCCGTACTACGGCTACGCAAGGCAGGACAGAAAGGCTAAGGCAAGAGATCCGATCACAGCAAAGCTCTGTGCAGACCTCATCACCTGCGCCGGCGCCGACAGAGTTCTTACAATGGATCTTCACGCAAACCAGATCCAGGGCTTCTTCAATATCCCTGTCGATCACCTTTACGGTGCAGGTCTCCTCGCCGATTACATGAAGCAGAAGGTCGGCGCGAACGAGAACGACGAGTGGATCGTCGTATCGCCTGATCTCGGCTCCGTAACGCGCTCGAGGAATTTTGCCTCCAAGATCGGCGCAGGTCTCGCGATCATCGACAAGCGCCGCCCGAAGGCAAACGTCTCCGAGGTAATGAACATCATCGGCGACGCAAGAGGCAAGAAGGTCGTCCTCGTTGACGATATGATCGACACAGCAGGCACGCTCTGCAACGCCGCAAACGCTATCGTTGAAAGAGGCGGCGCGACCGAGGTTTATGCCTGCGCTACACACGCGGTTCTCTCCGGTCCCGCTATCGAGCGTATCCGTGACAGCGTTATCAAGGAGGTCGTTCTTCTCGACACGATCCCCGTAACGGAGGACAGAATGCTCGACAAGTTTACGATTCTTCCCGTCGCTCCGCTCTTCGCAGACGCTATCGAGAGAATTTACGCCGACAAGCCGGTATCTCCGCTTTACACGAAGTGATCCGACAAAAATAAATAGTGCAATATACGGGTGGGCCATGTTGTCCGCCCTTAATTGCGTATACAGGAGTTTACAATGTTCTTGAAAAGAAAGCCGCCTCTTTCCGGCGGAGTCAAATTTATAATCGCGGGGCTTGGAAACCCCGACAGAAAATACGAAAACACGCGCCACAACGCCGGCTTTATCGCCGTTGACGCGATCGCCGAAAAGTGCGGCGTCTCGATCGACCGCCTTAAATACAAGTCGTACTGCGCCACCGCGGAGATGGGCGGACAGAAGGTGCTTCTCATGAAGCCCACAACGTATATGAACAACAGCGGTCAGGCTCTTGTGGAGGCGATGAATTTCTACAAGATACCGCCCGAGAACTGCATTATAATATTTGATGACATATCCCTCGACGTCGGGAAGCTCCGCATTCGCCGCAAGGGCAGCGACGGCGGACAGAAGGGCATGAGGAGCATTATCTACCTCACCGGAAGCGACGCATTCCCGCGCATAAAAATCGGAACGGGCGCAAAGCCCGAGGGCTGGGAGCTTGCGGACTGGGTGCTCTCGCGCTTCTCCGAAAGCGACCGCAAGCTGATCGACGAAGCCGGTCAGAAGGCATACGACGCCGCCGGGCTGATAATCTCCGGCAGCATCGACAAGGCGATGAACAAGTACAATTAAGCGAAGCCGCGAGGAAATCTTCGCCTTCAGACGCAAAATCAAGCACAGCGGAAACGCTTGACGGTATACTGTTTTTAATCAGGCTTTCCGAATAGTACGCTTTGCATTTTTTATTATTTTAATCTACTCTGCTAAAAGGACAAGGTCTCTCAACGATGAAATTCCTGAACGATGTGATCTCACAGCTAAGCGAATACAAAACGCTCAAGGCAGCCGTCTCTAAGGGGCGGCCCTCCGCTGCCACGGGGCTTACGAACGTCCACAAGGCGAACGTAGTCTCGGCGCTCTGCACTCAGCTCGGCAAGAAGGCTCTTCTGCTTACGGGCGACGAGCAGGAGGGGCAGCAGCTTGCGAACAACCTCGCCTCAATGGGGCTGAGAGCGCTCGTATACCCTCTGCGCGACTTCAATTTCCGCGAGGTAAGCGGACAATCGCGTGAATACGAGCATCAGCGGCTCATGGTGCTGTCGTGCATTCTGAAAAACGACTTTGACGTCGTTATCGCCTGCGTTGACGCGGCGGCTCAGTTCACGATACCGCCGGAAGCTCTCAGACGCTCAACGCTGCATATACGCAGCGGCGGCGAAACGGACATGGATACGCTCGTCGAATTCCTTACGTCCTCCGGATACGAGCGCTGCGAAGCCGTCGAGGGAGAGGGGCAGTTCTCCGTGCGCGGCGGTATCCTCGACCTCTTTATGCCGGACGAAAAGGCTCCCATGCGCGTCGAGTTCTGGGGCGACGAGATCGACACGATAAACTATTTCGACGTCATGACGCAGCGCCGCACCGACTACGTGGAAGAGGTCACTCTCTCCCCCTCTACGGAGGTACTCATCACGGACAAGGCCGCTCTCTGCGAAAAGATACGCAAAAAAGCGAAGTCTCTGCGAAGCAAAAACGCCCCGGCAGCGCGAGCTGTCCTCGAAAGCGAGTGTGAACAGCTTGAAGAGGGAACGACACCCGGCAGCGCCGATAAATTCATATCGCTGATCTACGACAGGCAGACGTCCCTGTTCGATTATTTCGGCGCAGATAAGCTGCTCTTCGTTTCGGAGCATACGCGCGTCAAGGAGCGAATGCACGGCTACTCGTGGCAGTTTTCCGAGGATCTGAAGGCATTTTTTGAAGAGGGTATCCTCTGCAAGGGGCTTGACACGTTCTTCGTTGGCTACCCCGCGATCTGCGACCGAATTTTGAAAAGCGGCGCCGTGTATCTCGACAATTTCACAAGCGGCTCCTACGACACGCCGCTTTCCGAGCTTGTAAACTTCTCCGTGCGCCACCTTTCGCTGTGGGGCGGCAGCGTCAAGCTGCTGGAGGAGGACATCGAGCCGTATCTGAACGCCGGCTTCACAACGGTCGTTCTCGCCGGCACGGAAAAGGCAGCCGATTCGCTCCGCAGCGAGCTTCAGGAAAAGGGCTACCGCGTTCCGGACACGACCGTCGTCTCTTACCCCTCACCCGGCACACTCTACGTCCTTCCGGGCGCGCTCTCTGCCGGTATCGAGTATCAGCAGCTTAAATTCGCGCTTATCTCGCAGGGACATATAAGAACGACGAGCCGCAAGCTGAAAAGCAGAAAAAACAAGAACACAAAGCAGATATCCAATCTTTCGGAAATATCGAGCGGCGACTACGTTGTTCACGCCTCCCACGGCATCGGCCAGTTTGCAGGCATACACAAGCTGGACATTCAGGGCATCGTCAAGGATTACATCAAGATCCTCTACGCGAAGGGCGACGTTCTCTACGTTCCCGTAACACAGCTCGATCTCGTTTCTAAGTACATCGGGCCGAAGGAGGACTCCGTCGTAAAGCTCAACCGCCTCGGCTCCGGCGACTGGTCCAGAACGACTTCGCGCGTCCGCAAGGCAGTCCGCGACATGGCCGACGAGCTTATCAAGCTGTACTCGGACAGAATGAAGGTCAAGGGCTACGCCTTCTCCGAGGACGGCGAGTGGCAGCACGACTTTGAGGCGAAATTCGAGTACGAGGAAACGGACGACCAGCTTCGCTGCATCGACGAGATAAAGGGCGATATGGAGCGCGTCGTGCCGATGGACAGGCTCCTCTGCGGCGACGTCGGCTTCGGCAAAACGGAGGTCGCTCTGCGCGCCGCGTTCAAGTGCGTATCGGAGTCGAAGCAGTGTGTGCTGCTCGCGCCGACGACGATACTCGCATGGCAGCATTACCAGACAGCGCTGCGCCGCTTCGAGGGCTTCCCGGTAAACATCGAGCTGCTCTCGCGGTTCAGAACGCCGAAGCAGCAGGCGGAAATACTCAAAAAGCTGAAATCCGGCGAGATCGACTTCGTGATCGGCACGCACCGCCTCGTCCAGAAGGACGTTGAATTCCGCGACCTCGGTCTCGCGATAATCGACGAGGAGCAGCGCTTCGGCGTAGCGCAGAAGGAGCATTTCAAAAAGGCGTTCAACAACGTGGATATACTTACGCTCTCTGCAACGCCTATTCCGCGCACGCTGAACATGGCGATGAGCGGTATCCGTGATATGTCGGCGCTCGAGGAGGCTCCCCTCGACAGAAAGCCCGTTCAGACTTACGTTCTCGCGCACGATCCCGCCGTCATTGCCGAGGCGATACGCCGTGAGCTAAGGCGCGGCGGACAGGTTTTCTACCTGCACAACCGCGTCGATACTATCATGGATACGGCGGCGCGCATCAAGAAAACGATCCCGGAGGCGAATATCGGCATCGGCCACGGAAAAATGACGGAGCAGGAGCTTTCCGAGGTGTGGAGGCAGATGCTCGACGAGGAGATCAACGTCCTCGTCTGCACAACGATCATCGAGACGGGCGTCGATCTCCCGAACGCCAACACGCTTATCATAGAAAACGCTGACTACATGGGACTTTCTCAGCTCCATCAGCTTCGCGGCCGCGTAGGGCGCTCCTCCAGACGCGCTTACGCCTACTTCACCTTCAACCCTCACAAGGTACTCAGCGATATCTCCGAAAAACGCCTCACCGCGATCCGCGAATTCACCGAGTTCGGCTCCGGCTTTAAGATCGCGATGCGCGACCTTGAGCTGCGCGGCGCAGGAAGCATTCTCGGAGGCGCGCAGCACGGTCACATGGAGGACGTCGGCTACGATATGTACATCAAGCTGCTCGGCGAGGCCGTTGCGGAGGCGAAGGGAGAGCAGCCGAAAAGCAGCTACACGGAATGCCTCGTAGATCTGCAGGTTCAGGCGCACATACCGGAAAGCTACATCGAGAGCCTCAGCCAGCGCCTCGACGTATACCGCAGGATAGCCGATATCCGCAGCCGCGAGGATGCGTCGGACGTTATCGACGAGCTGCTTGACCGCTTCGGAGATCTTCCGAAATCGGTAATGGGGCTGATCGACGTCGCGCTCGTCCGCAATATGGCCTCCGCCGACGGCATATCCGAGATCAAGCAGGACGGCATGAACATACTTCTCTTCGCAAACAAGCTGGACACGGAGGAGATCGCCTCGCTGCTTACTCGCAACCGCGGCAGGGCAAAGCTCATCATGACGAAAAAGCCTCACATCATGCTGAAAATGAACAACGGCGAAACGGTGCTGCAAACGCTGAAAAGATCGCTGTGACGAAATTTTGCCGAATAAGAGTAATTATAGTGAAAAAGCGTGCAAAAATTCCCCTTTTTATTCACAAAATACTTATAGACAAATTTTTGAATATTGTGTATAATATAATTTGAGATTTTTGTAAAACGCTCGATATACATCGGGAAAGGAAGAAAAAAATGAAAAACGCAAAGAAACTTACAGCTGCCGTACTCGCGGCTGCAATGGCTGTTGCGGCTTCGGGCTGCGGCGACCAGAGCTGGTCTTACAAAACAGATAACACATCGCTCTCGACCGGCACATACCTTTACAATATGCTCAACGGCTTCTATGAGGCGTCCGATCTCGTTGAAAGCCCCGACGAGGTAAAGGATATCCTCAAGGTCGAGGTAACCGGCAGCGACACCGACGCAGAGACAAAGACGGTAGAGCAGTACACATACGACTCCGCCGACGAGGATACGACTCGCATGATCGCGATCGAGGAGCTGTTCTTAAAGTACGGTCTTACACTCGACGACACCGAGGACGAGGCAGCTCGCGGCTATGCATCTCAGGTATGGACAACGGCTAAGAAGACTCTCGAGGGCTACGGCATTTCCGAAGAGAGCTTCACATACTGCTACGCAGATTACAACGTCAAGTACGGTCAGGTATTTGAATACCATTACGGCGAGAAGGGCGACGCATACGTAGACGACGACACGCTCAAATCGTATTTCAACGACAACTACATCGGCTACGCTTACTTCAGCGCAAGCATGGCAGATACAGACGCCGAGGGCAACAGCGTTGCAAAGAGCGACGAGGAATTCGCAAAGACCGAGGATTCCTTCAACTCCTACGCGGAGTCGATCAACGAAGGCAGCAAGAGCTATATCGACGTTGCAGGCGAGTACGCAAAGGACAGCGAGCTTACGTACGATCCGACATACTCCGGCTCCGTCAAGAAGGACGACGAGAACACAAGCCTCACGGCAGAGGTCCTCGATACTCTCAAGAATCTTGACGAGGGAAAGGCTTCCGTTGTCAAGACCGGCGAGGACGCAACAACGATGTATTACCTCGTTTACAAGCCGAAGTATTCCGAGATCGAGGACTACCTCTCAACGGAAACGAATACGGCGACAACGAAGGTCGGCGACATTGATATTAACAGCCTCAAGAGCGGCTATTCCCGCTTCACGCTCATCAACGACATGAAGGGCGACGACTTCAAGAGCTTCCTCAAGGAATACGCCGGCTCACTGAACATCAAAAAGAACGAGACGGCTCTCAAGGGCTACAAGCCGAAGATGTTCGTTTCAAAGGACTCCGACTCGGATAAATGATCTGCACATGAAAGGGAGGAATAATCATGAAGCTGCATATTAAGATCATATCCGCTCTTTCCGCAATTTGTTTACTTGGCTCGATCGCCTGCTTCTCCGCAGTTGCGGCAGACGTTCTCGGACGCCCGTCCGGCGACGATGAATACACCGAACAGCAGCCGGCAGCCGATCCCGTTCCGTTTGATCCCGGAACGGTCGAACCGGTAACTCCCGATCCCGGCTACACCGAGCCGACAGAGGATCCTGTGTATTCCGAGCCGACGTACGATCCCGGCTACACCGAGAGCACTGCGCCCGATCCGAAGCCCGGCTACGAGGAGGAAGACGGCGAAGGCGGCGAAACAGCCTCCGGTTCCACTTACTCCGCCACGTACAGCGACGTTATAAGCGAGGGTAATTTCCCTCAGCCCGGCTCCACTGTTGAATCTTCCGCGGAGATAGCAAGCACTCCTGTTGTTGACAATACACAGCAGTACAACCAGTACATCTACAACAACAACATGGCTCAGTACGACGACAACTACATTTACGTCCCGGAGTACACCGAGCCTACGGAAAGCCTTATCAGCACAACGAGCAAGGTAATCGACACGGACGAGCTTACTAAGTCCGACTGGGATTCGATCATGCTCGATCTCTCGAACGGAAATCTTGATTCGACAGGCGCTCAGACGTTCGCCTTCATCAAGGACAACGAGGAAGAGGGCGACACGAATATGATGTGGCTCGTATATCTCGGAACGGCGCTCATCATCGCAGCCGTTATGATGGTGATTTTTGTTATCGTCACAACGACGAAAGCAAACGCCAAGACAGAGACGTATTATTACGCTTAAAACACTCGCCCCCGGTACAGTTGAACCGACCTCAAAAAGTTATACAAAGATTAATAAGCAAGTTTATCTAAAGCGACTAAGAGTGATCTTGGTCGCTTTTTCATGCGGCATTTTACCGATAATCAGCAGGCAGTTCCGGCGGGCGGATAGTATCCGCTGACAGTTCCGGCGGCCAAGCGGCCGCAGGCAGTTCCGCTGCTTGGCTTCGCTGATAAAACTTTTTCGCCGCGCCTGAAACAAAACACTTTCGACCTTCTCGAAGCCTTTTATCTAAAACGTTTTTTGCCCAGCTTTTTTACAAAAAAGCTGGCCGCCGGAGGCTACGCCCAAGCCCTTTTAGGGGTGAATTCCAAAAATTTTGGAAGAGGGGCATTTTGCGTGACCATGCCCCTGAGTGACGTACATCTGTAAGCCGCAATCCGCCGCTCCAAGGCGGAGAATAGGTTTATCAATAAGCAAAGCGCCCGGCAGAAGCCGAGCGCTGTTTTAACGATATATCTATATCAGTTGTTGATGAGCTTATCCTCGTCGGACCAGCTGTAAAGCTTTCTAACCTCTGCGCCGATTACCTCTGCCGGATGCTCGGCAGCCTTTCTTCTCATAGCGCGGAAGTGAGCCTGACCGCCTGCGGGCGACATATCGAGGAGGAATTCCTTAGCAAAGGAGCCGTCCTGGATATCGGAAAGGATCTTCTTCATAGCAGCCTTTGTATCGTCTGTGATGATCTTCGGGCCTGTTATGTAGTCGCCGTACTCTGCTGTGTTGGAGATGGAGTATCTCATGCCTGCAAATCCGGACTGATAGATGAGGTCAACGATGAGCTTCATCTCGTGAATGCACTCGAAGTAAGCGTTTCTCGGATCGTAGCCTGCCTCGCAGAGTGTCTCGAAGCCTGCCTGCATCAGAGCGCAAACGCCGCCGCAGAGAACTGCCTGCTCGCCGAAGAGGTCTGTCTCAGTCTCTGTTCTGAATGTTGTCTCAAGAACGCCTGCGCGTGCGCCGCCGATACCGAGAGCATATGCGAGAGCTCTCTCCTTAGCCTTGCCGGTAGCGTCCTGCTGAACAGCAACGAGGCACGGAACACCCTTGCCAACCTGATACTCGCTTCTTACCGTGTGACCGGGGCCCTTCGGAGCGATCATCGTAACGTCAACATCTGCCGGCGGAACGATCTGACCAAAGTGGATAGCGAAGCCGTGTGCGAACATGAGCATATTGCCTGCCTCGAGGTTCGGCTCGATGTCCTTCTTATACATTGCTGCCTGCTTCTCATCATTGATAAGGATCATGATGATATCTGCCTGCTTCGCAGCCTCGGCAGCCGTAAATACCTTGAAGCCCTGTGACTCAGCCTTTGCCCAGGACTTGGAGCCTTCGTAAAGACCGATGATAACGTTGCAGCCCGACTCTTTAAGGTTAAGAGCGTGAGCGTGTCCCTGGCTGCCGTAGCCGATGATTGCGATCGTCTGACCGTCGAGCAGAGAGAGATTGCAGTCCGACTCATAATAGATCGGAGCCTTCATGTTAGCCTTGTAATCAACCATTTTAAATTTCCTCCTTGCCGCAAGCTGCGGCGTGATTATCAAATATGTCGTCGTGCCCGCAAAACGCTTCTTTAGCAGCGGCGCATATCACTTAAATCATTATATCACCATGGTAAAAAAAATTCAAGTATCAATCAGCATTTTTCCTGCATTAAAGCCGCCGTTTTCCTGCAAAACGACGGCTTATTGCTGCTTTGAATTATACTTTTAAGAATTAACAGATTCAGCTTTATCAATACTTGCTCAAAAACGCCTTTGTGCGCTCGTTTGTGGACTTTTTAAAGACCTCCTCGGGCGTGCCGTTTTCGATAATGTTTCCGTTGTCCATAAAAATGACGCGGTCTGCAACGCTCTCCGCAAAAAGCATCTCATGCGTTACGACGATCATTGTCATTTTTTCGGAGGCAAGTCCGCGTATAACGCGCAGAATCTCTCCCGTAAGCTCAGGATCAAGCGCGGAGGTAGGCTCGTCAAAGAGAAGCACCTCCGGACTCAGCGCAAGCGCGCGGGCTATTGAAACGCGCTGCTGCTGTCCTCCGGAAAGCTCGCACGGGTACGAATGCGCCTTGTCCGCAAGCCCCATCTTTTTGAGCAGCTTGCGAGCGATCTCCTCGGAGGAGTCCTTGCTCCTTCCGAGAACCTTTCTCTGAGCCTCCGTGATATTCCTCAAAACTGAAAAGTGCGGAAAGAGATTGAAATTCTGAAAAACTAACCCTAAATGACGCGATATAGCCGCGCACTGCTTTTTGTCCGCATACACTGCCTTCCCGAAGGCGTCCGTCTTTACGAGAGTATCTCCGCAGATCACGATCTCACCGCTGTCGATCCTTTCAAGCTGCGTGATGCAGCGAAGCAGCGTGCTTTTGCCGGAGCCTGACGGTCCGATTATCGCGAGGACGTCGCCCTTGTTCACTTCAAACGAAATATTCTTCAGCACTTCATTGCCGCCAAAGGATTTTTTCAGTTCCTTCGCTTCAAGCATTTTCATATCGCGCGCCCCCTTACTTGTAGTAATCCATGCTCTTCTCGATCCTGTTCATCACAACGGCAACGATCAGGTTGAAGACATAGTAGAAGATGCCGGCGGCGACGAAGGGGATCATCGACGTTTCCTTAGCCGCTATGCGCTTAGCCATCGTAAACATCTCGGCATACGCGATAACGAATGCGAGCGAGGTATCCTTAACAAGCGTAATGACCTCGTTCGTGATCGACGGGAGAATACGCTTCATGACCTGCGGCAGAATTATGCGGAAGAACGTCTGCGCCTTCGTGAAGCCGAGGATCTTCGCCGCTTCATACTGCCCCTGCGGCATAGACTCGATACCGCCGCGGTAGATCTCCGCAAAGTACGCCGCATAGTTGATCGCGAATGCAATGATTGCAGCGTAGATCTGGTACGACGAAGAGATCTTCATTCCGAAAAGATAGTACGGTCCGAAATAAACGACCATTATCTGAAGCATGAGCGGCGTACCGCGCATGATCGAGATGTATATCTGCGCAAGAAGTCTGACAGGCTTGAATTTTTTGCTGATAAACGTCACCTTCGACATTCTTGCGAACGAAACGAGCAGACCGAGCGGAAGAGCGATCACAAGCGTGCTGAAAAACAAAAGGATCGTTTTCAGCATACCTCCGCCAAGTTGTGTTACAATGTTCTGGATCGTCATAGAAAAAGCACCCTCTGAAAAAGGCGGCAGAACACGCGCAGCGTTCTGCCGTCTATCATTCGATTATTCTTACTTGCCGAGAACTACGCTGTCCTCGAGCTTCCATTCCTTTGCGATCTTCATGAATGTGCCGTCCTCAGCCATCTCGTTGAGCGTCTTCTGAACGGTGTCGCGAAGCTCTGTATTTCCCTTCTTGAAGCCTACGCCGTATTCCTCAGCCGCGAGAACGTCGTCGAGGATAACGAACTTGTCGCCTCTGGACTCGATCTGATACTTAGCAACGCCGATATCCATAGCTACGGCGTCCGCTGCGCCTGCCTCAAGGTTCATGAATGCTGTGTTGTAATCCGCAACCTCCATAAGCTCGCCGAACGTAGCCGCGAGAGCAAGGTTCTCGTCGTTGTCTTCCTCGTCTGTGAGAGCTGCAAGCGCAGAGGAATCAGCCTGAACTACGACGGTCTTACCTGCGAGGTCAGCCGGCTTTGCAATACCGGAATCGGCAGCGACAACGAAGACCTGAGAGTTATCAACATAAGCCTCCGTCCATGTGTAATCGTCCTCACGTCCGTTGATCGTGAAGCCGTTCCAGATGCAGTCAATCGTGCCGGAGCCAAGCTCAAGGTCCTTGGAATCCCAGTCGATCGGCTTCTTCACAAGCTCCCAGCCGTTTCTCTTGCAAACCTCAGCAGCGAGGTCAAGGTCGAATCCGACGTATTCGCCGTTGTCGTCCTGGTAGCCGTAGGGCGGGAACTCAGCGTCAAAGCCGACTGTGAACGTCTTGCCCGATGCGTCGTCCTTCGTTGCAACTGTGACGTCCGTCACTGCTGCGGAGGTTGCGTCTGTGCTGCTCTCAGTCTCTTCCTTTTTGCTTTCGCAGCCGGCTGCAAGAGCCACGAGCATTGCTGCCGAAAGAAGTGCTGCAATAGTCTTTTTCATATCATTCTCTCCTTAAAAAACAGCCGCGGTCTGTTACACACGGCCTTGTTGAAACATTACTATTTTAACACAACATTATGGTAAAGTAAAGAGATATATTCAACAAACATTCCTCTGTGCAGCGCAAAGAAATATCAGTGTCTCTAAAAACTCAATGAAAAATTCCCCTTAGACGAATCTAAGGGGAACTGTTTCAGCTAAGTTACTAAACCCAGTTAGTTAATTTTAAATTATTCTTCAGTCTTCTTTCTTGTGTAGAGAACTACAGCTGCTGCAGCCATGAGGATGACTACGAGAGAAACAACTGCGAATGTACCAGCTGTCTGAACTGTTGCTGTAGATGTACCAGCTGTGGAACCGGTTGTACCCTTACCGGAAGATGTGTTCTTGGAAGCGTTGTCGCCAGTTGCCTTAGAAGATGTCTGAGAAGAGGATGCAGGCTTGCTGCTTGCAGGCTTGCTGCTCTCAGGCTTGCTGCTTGCAGGTGTGCTGCTCTCAGGCTGGCTTGAAGGCTCTTTCTCGTGCGGGCACTCAACTGTGAGCTTAGCGAAGGAATACGGATCCTCTGTGCTCTCAGCGCCGAGGAGCTTCTCTGTCTTAGAAGCGTCAGCTGTCATTGCGGAGAGGCTGGAGCATACGCCCTTGATTGCTGCTGTTGTTGTATCCTTGTTTACCTTGAATACGAGCTTGTAAGCTGTTGTCTTGTCGCCTGTGAAATCCTGATCAAGGCCGAACGGAGCGATGTTACCGATCTTAACTGTACCAGCAACTGCTGTGTTAGCCATTGTTGTAGCGCCTTCACCTGTTGTAAGGTTTTCCTTTGTGTCG
This sequence comes from uncultured Ruminococcus sp., assembly GCA_902792115.1. Taxonomy (GTDB): domain Bacteria; phylum Bacillota; class Clostridia; order Oscillospirales; family Acutalibacteraceae; genus RUG592. The sequence goes on from CADAYJ010000016.1 coordinate 28,284, forward strand.
AGCTCAAATGCTTCTGCATCGTATGTGATGTCGTAGTTGTAAGCGCCGAGCTTCGGAGTAGCTGCCGGGATACCACCGAACTGTACTTCAACTGTTACTGTGTCGCCAGCGTGGATCGGATCGCCCTCTGTTGCTACGGGAGCTGCATCTGTGTCAGCCGGAGCTGCATCTGTGTCAGCGCTGCATCTGTGTCAGCCGGAGCTGCATCTGTGTCAGCAGCCTCTGCTGCGAAGCCGTAAGAACCGTAGTATGTCTCGTTGCTCTTGTAGTTGTCCTTTGTGAACCAAGCGCCGCCAGCTGTCTCAGCGCCGCTGAGCTCGTTAACGCCCTTCTCGTTGAGGTTGAGAACGAATACCCAACCGTCGAAGTTAGCTGTGTCAACGGATGCATCGTAGGGGCACTCACCCTCAGATGCGTCGTAACCCTCAAGGTTAACGTCCTTTGTCTGATGAGCTACTGCTGCGAGCTCAGGATCCTGCGGTGTGCCTGCATCAACGAATGCGTTGAATACGAGAGCTGTTGTCTTAGCGGGAACGCCTTCGATCTTGTAAACGTTCGGGCCAACCTCAGGAGCTGCTGTCATTGCCTGACCAGGCCACTTTGCGTTCTCCTCAGGAGACCACCAGTAAGCGCCTACGTCTGTGTTAGCTGCGCCAGATTCTGTCTTGCAGTAGTTGTCCGGAGCGAGGAAGTAGTATGTGCGTGTATCGTCAGCAGCTGCGGAAACAGCGCCGAAGCCTACGCAGAACATAGCTACGAGCATAGCTGCGGAAAGTAAGATACTAATGACTTTCTTGGACATGAAAATTTCCTCCTTAAAATAAATATGTTGTCAATATCCCGAAGAATAGTTCCTCAGCGTGTTTATTATACTACATCTAAATTTAAAATGCAATACCTTTTTTAAAAAAAAATTACCAAACTGTAAAAAAAATTCATAATAATTTTTTATTTGTTCACAAATTCCGCTTTGGAACATGGGTTCAGCCGCTTTAGCTGCCTGAAAACTAACATTAAATACCATTTTTTGCTTTATTTGGTTAAATCAATATCCGTCCGGGTTCTGAGTCTGCCACTTCCACATATCGCGGCACATATCCTCGAGCGTCAGCTCTGCCGTCCAGCCGAGAAGCTCCTTTGCCTTTGCCGCGTCGGCGTAGGACGTCGGAAGGTCGCCTGGTCTGCGCGGCTTGATCTCGTACGGTACATCTATATTGTTTACGCGCGCGAACGTGTTGACCACCTCGAGCACGCTGTGCCCCTTGCCGGAGCCGAGGTTGATCTCCTCGGAGCCTTTGTGATCCTTTGCGTAGCCGAGAGCGGCAACGTGGCCCTTTGCCAGATCTACGACGTGGATATAGTCGCGCACGCCGGTGCCGTCCTCCGTGGGATAATCGTCGCCGAAGACGCCGAGCTTTGGCAGCTTGCCGCCGGCAACTCTTGCGACGTACGGGAAGAGGTTGTTCGGAATGCCTGCCGGATCCTCGCCGATGAGGCCGCTTGAGTGAGCGCCGATCGGGTTGAAGTAGCGAAGCAGTACGACGGAAAGCTCCTTGTCCGCAAACGCTGCGTCACGGAGGATCTGCTCGCTCATCAGCTTCGTCCAGCCGTAGGGGTTAGTGCAGGTCGAGATCGGCATATTTTCATTATAAGGCGGCTCGTTCGTCTCGCCGTATACTGTGGCGGAGGAGCTGAATACGATATTCTTGACGCCGAACTCGTTCATTACCTCCAGAAGCGTGATCGTGGAGTCGAGGTTGTTGCGGTAATACATTACCGGCTTGCTGACGGACTCACCGACCGCCTTGTATCCGGCAAAGTGTATAACGGCGTCGAGCTTCTGCTCGGAGAAGATGCGGCGAAGCGCTTCCTTGTCGGTTACGTCTGCCTCGTAAAAAGCAGGCTCCTTGCCGGTGATGGTCTTGATCCTCTTGAGCACCTCCGGCTTGCTGTTTGAAAAATTGTCGGCGATAACCGCCTCGTGGCCGCTTTCGAGCAGCTCAACGCAGGTATGCGAGCCGATGAATCCGGCTCCGCCTGTCAGTAAGACTTTCATTATATAGGCTCCTTTCGGTTTTATACTGTTATTCCACAGCCTTGACGAGCGTTCTCGCCATGCTGATGATCTCCTCGTAGTTGTATGTACGCTTGATATCGTCGATCTTCTTATCGGTAAATTTGCCGCACGACGCATCACAGTACCGTTTGAGCAGCGTGTACTGCGATGTAAAGTTCTCCGGAGAGCCGCTGAGCTTGCTCTGCCAGCTGCTCGTCACGCCCTGATCGTTTATTATACGGCAGAGAGCCGCTCCGACGTAGCTGTCGCCTGCCTCATTGAGAAATTCGCCGACATCGCTGTTGTAGCGCCCCGTGCAGAGGTAATAATACGCGCTGTAAAACGTGATCGGGTCGTCCTTCTCCTTGTTGAAGTACGTGATATTGTGGTCAATTTCCTCGCTGATGCGGTAGAAAACGTACAGCGCCGTTCCCTGCTCCAGCTCCGTCTGTATACGTCTGTTTGCAAATTTCGGGTACTTACTGTTCTGATACTCCCTCACGGCAACGTACTCCGCGAGAAGCTCGTTGAACTTTTCCCCGGAGCCTGCGGCGAGCATATCGTCGATGATGCGGTACTGAAGACCGGTCAGCGCGATATTCTCCTCCTCGACCTCATACTGCGAGATAACGTCGTGCTCCGGTATATCGACGCTCTCGACGCTTTCGGCAAAGGTATTTGAGATATACTGCTCCTCAAGAGAGCCTGTTCCGTTGTATTTCACGGACTGTATATCGAACGGAGACGCATAGACCGTTTTTCCTCGTACCTGAGTGAAACCTCCGTCCTCCATACCGGCGAGCTTAAACGTGAACGGCGTGAGATAAGCGAAGCGGTAGACGGGAATATCATTATATTCCTCCGGCATCTTGATGCGCTGCGCGTAAAGGCACTTGGGCGCGTTCATATTCACGGCGTACGTATAGCCCTTGACAAACCCGAAGCGGCGCGTGATAACGCAGGATTCATTTCTGAGGTTGTAGTCCTCCGTCCAGATATCCTCGTTGCCGTACTTGTCGTCGAAGAGAGCTGTCATTTGACACAGCTCCTCGATCGCATTTTTGTCCGTCTCGTCGAGCTGGACGAAGCTCGTCTTGCCGAGCTTATTGCTCACCAGGTCGGCACAAATGACGATAAGCGCCACTCCCAGCAGGATAAGTATCAAATTGAATAATTTTTTTACGGCGCTCATTGCAATGACCTCCCGATAAATCCGCGCAAAAAATCATGCGCACACAGATATATCTTACTCCATTTAAAGGTTTTTTGCAATACTCGAAGTAATTATTGTAAAAAATTGCTAAATCGACACTGCTATTTTGTTAAACTTTACGGGCAGGACGGCTTTCACCGCACCTGCCCGCGTATATCGGATCATCATATTCTCGACATGATTATCTCGACCATCTCGCCTACGTCCTTCATCGTTGAAACCTCGCCCATTCTGAACTTGATCCCAAACTCCTTCTCGACTGCGGCGATCAGATTGATATGCTCCAGGCTGTCCCAATCGTCGATATCGTCAGCCGTTGTAAGGTCGTCCACCTCGATCGTGTCGTCGTCAAACACATCTCTGAAAACGTCGTTAAGTCTTTCGTAGATCTCTTCCTCGCTCACTGCAAACCCTCCTTCCTTGATTTATTACAATGCCTCGTTGCCGTGGATACGGATCACGCTGCATTTCTTTTCGTAATTCTCAACGGGCAGCTCCCATACGGTGTTGCCCTCGTCGTCCTCGCTGATCTTCTCAAAGCCGAACGTGCCGTACAGCTCCTTGACCATCTTGTTCTTGGCGGTCGGGTAGTAATAGCCCCTGATCGTCTTAATGCCCTGCTCGCGGCACTTGTCAACGAGCGTATCGAGCATTGCGAACTCCATGTCGCGCTTCAGGACGCGGCAGCTCATCAGCCAAAGCTCCATATTGAGCACGACGCCGTCCTTCTTTCCGATAACGACGGAAACGACGCCGTTGTCGCCGAATTTGTCGATCAGCTTGCCGTAGAGCCTGATATACTCGCTGCTTTCAAACACCGCCTCCATCTCGGCTGCCGTGTAGCGCTTCGTCGTGACGTTAAACTGATTGCTCTTGTTTGAGAGCTGGGTGATACGCTGAATATACATCGGCGTGAAGTCGTCGATAACGGCGTCCATCTCAAGGCTCAGAAGGTAATCCGAGTAATTTTCAAACGCCGCCTGCTGCGCCGCGCGCTCCGCGTTAGCCTTGTACATCTCGTTGCGCTTGAGGTCGTCGTCGCTGAACGTCGTGATATCGAAGAAGCCGCTTCTGTCGAGCGTTCTGATGTAATTCTCGACGGAATCCATCTCCGGAGCGCATACTCCCGGAAGCTGCGAGCGAACGATCGCGCGCTCGGCGGGGTTGTCGTCCACAAAGACGATCGAATCGGGGAGAATGTTCAGCTGCTGCGCCGTCTCGGCGATATTGCGATCCTTGTTCTCCCAGTTCGCCTTTATTATGATGAAATCATCGGGACGCAGAGCGCCCTCGGGGTGATTAAGGCCTGCCACAGCGTTCTCCTCGTCGTTCTTTGAGCAGACGGTCAGCATAACGCCAAGCTCGCGCTGCGCCTTAAGGTACGACTGGAACTCGTAGTAGCTCTGAGCCACGCCCGTTTCCTGCCCGATCTGGATATGCTCGACTCCGTCGTCTCCGACGACGCCGCCCCAGAGGGTGTTGTCAAGGTCGAGCGCTAGAGCCTTCTTGTTCTTGCCGAATACCGACTTTATGATATTCGCCGTGTTGAACGCAAGCTCGGGGATCGCCTCGAAGCAGAGCGCGTACTTGTACATATTCCAGTACATCGGGTTCGACCACTTCTCAAGACCGTAGCTTGCCGCGATATAGTTGATATCATTTATATAGAAATTGGGCGTCTCGTCGGCGTGATCGTAGAAACGCTCGTTGAGGCGCGTGATAAAGCGCTCGCGGCCCCTGTAATCGGAGCTGTCCTTGTTGCCCATCAGCCGAAAGAGCGGCAGCTCGAAGTTGTTCTGAATGATCGGACAGCCGAAGCGCGAGGAGAGCGCGTCCCACATCTTCCTGAAGCGGTCAAATTCGCCCGCGAGCAGGTCGTTTACAGCCTCGCGGCTGTCCGTGACCTTCGGAAATGCCGTTATATTGCGGTTCGTCGTGTGGATAAACACAATATCCGGCTTGAAGGAGATAAGCTCCTCGCCGGGAAACATCGCGTCCTGCCAGTACTGAGCGTACTCGGACTGGTAGAACGTCGGCTCGATACCCTGGTCAAGCAGGAAAAGCTCCATGATCGAGACGATATCGTTCGTCGTCGAGCCTCCGAGCACGGCGATGTTCTTCTTTATGCGCGCCGAGCCGTCCGCAAGAAGCGCTTTGCGGAGCGATCTGCGCTTTTTCATTATATATGCAGAGTCAAACGGGTACTGCAGCTCAACCATTGTCAGTCTCTCCTTTTAGTAGCCTTCTTCGTAATACTCGCCGCCGGCGTCTTCGCCGGAGCCGTCGTCATAGGACGGCTCCTGTGCGTCCTCCGCAGGAAGGTCATTCGGCTCGTTTATTATCTCCTCGGAAGACGAGCTTTCCTCCTGCGAGGAGCTTTCCTCCGTCTTGTCGTCCGGAGCTATCGGAGCAGCCGTCACGCCGGACGTGCGGATCGCCTCCAGGTTGTCGGCGTTCGGTCCGACAGCCGAGTACGAGCAGCAGGTGAAGAGAAGATCGGTAATGCCCATCTCGTTCACAAAATTGACGAGGTTCCTCTGGAAGTAACGCATATCGACGACGTAGACCTCCTCGAAAGAGCCTGTGAGGAACGGTACAAAGGCGTCGCCGTAGCTGTCCTTTACGACGAGGCAGCGCCTGCCGTTCTTAACTCCCGTCGTGATCTTTACGCTGTATGCGTCGCCGCTGATAAACGTGCTGTAATATTCGCTGGTGACCTGAACGTCAACGAAGAGGTCGCCCTCGTAAACGTAGTTGAAGGCGTAGTCGTAATACTCCGTCTTGTAGTCCTGCTTCTTCGGAACGTAGTAGATGAAGTCCTCCGGATCGGAGAGCAGATCCGCGTTATTGCCGGAGAAGGTGTAGAGCGTGCCGACGTAGTCCGGCTTTGTAAGCCTTGTGTACTGCGAAAGCTCAAGGAACGGCACGCCTGCCGCCGAAGCGAACTCCTTTGCGGCGTAGTATGCGCCGAGGGACATCCAGTGATGATCCGTTCTGGTGTAGATCGTCTCCTTCTTGTGCGAAAGCAGCGCCGGGCAGACATTGATGCCCGTCACGTTGTGCAGCTTGGAGTTCATATCTACGATATCGTCCTCCTGGCTCGCGTTGTAGTCGGAGAAATTCTCAGGCGTATAGAACTCGCTGGCAGTCGGAGCAACGAGAGAATAAACGCGAACGCCCGGGAGGTCGGAAGCGTAATTGTTGACAGCGTTGACGTAAGCGTCGCCGGAGCCGCCGCCGTACATAGACATAGCTCTGTAATGACCGTCCTGATAAACGACGATAACGCCGTTTGCGTAGACGCCCTCTGCGATCTCCTCGCCCTTCACCTGCTTTTCGGTGTCGGTATCCGTTTGGGAATCGGAGTCGCTCGAAATACTCTTGCCGTAATTCTTCTCGCTCGAAGCGGCGCCCGACGAAGCGGCAGCCGAGGAAGCGCCCTCCTTGTCGCCGTCCTTCGGCTTCGGGTTTACGACCTCCATCGTACCGGAGACCTGAACGTCGTTGTACTTAATGCCGAAAATGCTGTTGAAGTAGCTTGCCGCCTGCTTCAGCGTATCGCGGAAGGGTACGGTGTCGTCAAAATAATTTGCGACGTCGGCTGTGTACTGTCCGCTCCAGTAGTCGTTCCATGAAAATTCGGGGAACGTCGCGAGGTTTCTTTTCTCTATATTTGACACGGTAGAGCGCGGAAGCAAATCGGCAAATACGAGCAGCGCGATATACATCGGCACTATCACCGTGAGGGAAGCAAGCCTTGCCCAGAAGCGCTTGTCGCTCTTCCGGCGGTTGATGTTGACCTCTTCCTTTTCAGCCGGCATACCGTACGTACCTTTACTGTAAGGAGCGCCCTTTACCGCGTTGAAAACAGCCGTCTTCTGTTCGCGCCTCGGGCTGCCGTATCTTTTTTTATTATTCATAGCATCGTTCTCCCTTCTTTAGAATCTGAAATAGAGGAACGGGTTGCTTGTCGCGTCAACAAGCAGCAGTGAGCTTATTACGAGGAGCGAAATGCAGTAAGCGACCTTCAGCGCCTGCCCGACGGCGATCGTGCGCGTCGAGCGGTCCGAGAGCTTGTTGACGAGCTTGCTCACAGGGAAGCAGGCAAGAACAGCCACGCCGATAAGGAAGCAGTTGTTGATGAGCGACGTCGCGGAGATCGTGTCGGTGAGCGCGTTGCCGTTGAGACCGACGAGATTCTTGAAGAAATTGCCAAGCTGCGTAAAGTCCTCGAAGTAGAAGATACCGAAGCCGACAATGATAACGATCTTGCTGTAAATATGCGTAATGACGGCAGGTATCGCCTTCATTCGCTTTTTGCCCATGAGCTGCTCCAGGAATATGAATATTCCGAAGTACAGTCCCCAGATGATATAGTTCCACGAAGCGCCGTGCCACATACCGGTGCAGAACCAGACAATGAAAAGGTTGATGTGAGCGTGGATCTTTCCGCCGATCGGAACGTAGAGCAGGTAGTCGCGGAAGAAGGAGCCGAGCGAGATGTGCCAGCGCTGCCAGAATTCCGCGATATTGCGGCAGATAAACGGATACTTGAAGTTTTCGTCGAAGTGGAAGCCGAAGATCCTGCCGAGACCGATCGCCATATCGGAGTATCCGCTGAAATCAAAGTAGACGTACATCGCGTACACGATAACGGTGTACCACGTCGCGAAGACGGAAAGCCCCGAGATATCGCCGCCGAAGAAGCTCTCCACGATCGTCCAGAGGTTATTCGCAAGAATGACCTTCTTCGCAAGACCGATCATAAAGCGGCACGAGCCCTCCGCGAGATCCGTAACGGTAGTTTTGCGGTTGTCGATCTCCTTCTCGACTACGCTGTATCGGACGATAGGTCCGGCGATGAGCTGCGGGAAGAGCGAAACGAAGAGAAGGAAGCGGAAGTAATTCTTCTGCACCTTGACCTTGCCCCAGTAGCAGTCGATCACATACGAGAGGATCTGGAAGGTGTAGAAGCTGATGCCGATCGGGAGCGTGATCTTCGGCACGGGAAGGCTTACGAAGGGGATCGCGTTCAGATTCTCAACGATAAATCCCATATACTTGAAGATCACAAGCATACCGAGGCTGAACGTGAGCGATCCGCCGAGCGCGAGCTTTCCCATCTTGTCCTCGCGGTGCTTGTCGATCGCAAGCCCCAGCAGCCAGTTGACTATCGTGCTCAGTATCAGCAAAAATACAACCGTCGGCTCGCCCCAAGCGTAGAAGACGAGTGAGAAGACGATCAGAACGGCGTTCTTGTACTTAACATTCTTGTTCAGGAAGTAAAACAGCAAGCACGCCGGCAGGAAGATGTACAGAAAAAACAGATCTGCAAATACCATATGTTCCCTTCTCTCATTTTTCTTTCTTCTTTAAAACCTATATACATAAAGCCTTTGCAAAAAACGATTTGATATACAATAGATAGGCACACTTTATTATAATACAGGATCTTCCAAAAAGCAACAAAAATGATACAATTTTGCAAGAAAAATTACGAACGCTTTTCCTGAACTTTTAGTGCGGATTGCCGCAAACAGAAAAGCTCTTTTATTTTTCGGGAAAGGAAACGCCGTTTCTTCTTTCCGGTCAAAAAAATTAACAAAATATTGATATTAGTCACGCATTTATGGTACAATAATATCAACAGAGACACAGGATCCGCACCGATTTGCGGAGCAATCACCCGATCAGTCCGGTGTCTCCCTTGATCCTAATAATGTCGGGAGAGTCGAGCCGTGAAAAGAACAGATGGAAGATCGACACAAAAGAATAAACTGACCGCTCTTGACGCATGGGCGATCGCCTTCGGCTGCATGGTCGGGTGGGGAGTTTTCGTTATGCCGGGAACTACGTTCCTTCCCGTTGCCGGTCCTGCCGGCTCCGTTATCGCAATGCTCATCGGAACGGTCATAATGCTGATAATCGGCTGCAACTTCGCGTTTCTGATGAAGCGAAGCCCCGGACCGGGAGGTATATATACATATACGAAGGAGGCGTTCGGGCAGGATCACGCTTTCCTCAGCTCGTGGTTCCTCTGCCTGTCGTACCTTACGATCGTCTTTCTCAACGGCACGGCGCTTTTTATCGTGCTGAGAACGATCTTCGGAGACATGATCCAGACGGGTTACAGCTACACCGTTGCCGGAAACAGCATCTACCTCGGTGAGATCATCATCTCCGCAGCAGCGCTTGCCGGAGTGGGGCTTCTCTGCATTTCCGGTAAGACGCTTATACGTATCCTTCATACGATCTTCTCCATCGTGCTTATCCTCGGCATACTTACGCTTGGCGTGATCTGCGTTCCGAAGGCCGTGGAGAGCGGCGCGTTTTTCGACTTCGCTCCTAAAGGCGAACACATAGTATACGGCATTTTCAGCATCGTATTCCTTGCGCCGTGGGCGTTCGTCGGCTTTGATGTTATCTGCTTTGATACAGCCAATTTCAAATTCGAAATCTCAAAGTCGAAGCATATCATCGTTATCTCGATCATTCTCGCCGGAATCGCATACGGCACGATGGCAGTCGTCGGCGCGTCCTGTGTGCCGGACGGCTACAAAAGCTGGGCGGAGTATATCCCGAACATCAAAAGCCTCTCGTCGATCGAGGCCGTTCCGACCTTTTACGCGGCGCAGACGATGCTCGGAAAGCCCGGTCTAATCATTGCAGGCGTAACGGCGCTCACGGCCGTTTTGACAGGCATCATCGGCGGATACCGCGGAACGATCCGCGTCCTTTCCGCGATGGCGGAGGATAAGATCCTCTCAAAGATGTTCACAAAGACGACGTACAGCATACTCTTCGTCATGATCTTCTCGATCATGCTGGCGCTTCTCGGAAGGAACACGCTCGGCTGGTTCGTCGATCTTACGTCGTTCGGCGCGATCGTCGGCTTCGGCTACACGTCCGCAGCGGCGTACAAGATCGCAAAAAAGGAGAGCAACGCAAACATCAGGCTCACGGGCTTTTTCGGCACGCTCATCTCCGTCCTCTTCATCATCGTGCAGCTCGTTCCGCACCTTACCGCAATGGAGGCGATGGGCAGCGCGGCGTTTCTGCTGCTTTCGGTGTGGTGTCTGCTCGGCTACGTCTTCTACTGGCGGACGATCACGCACGACACCTTCACGGAGTACAGCGGCATATCTACGCTCGGCGTCGTATTGTTTGCGCTCCTGCTTTATTCCGTATTCATGTGGCTTGCAAAGCTGGTGGCGTCGAGAAGGACTCTCGAGGACGTACACACTGCCGTCGTTTTCGGCGGCGTGACGCTTATAATCATTGTATTTATCGGACTCTCCGTCATGCTGTATATACAGAATCTCGTTCGTATCAAGCACGAATCCGCCGAGCGCGAAAGGATCCGTGAGATGGAGCGCAGCAACGCAAAGAGCCAGTTCCTTTTCAATATGTCTCACGATATCAGAACACCGATGAACGCGATCATCGGGTACACGAACCTCGCGCTTAAGGAGCCGTCAAGCGAGCAGCTTCACGACTACATCATCAAGATCAATTCCTCCGGCCGGCACCTGCTCAACCTTATCAACGATATCCTTGAGATGAGCCAGATCGAAAACGGCAAGATAGAGATCGAATGTATCCCTGCCGATATCAGAACGGTATTCGACGAGATATACGAGATGATGGATGAGCAGATGAAGCAGAAGCGCATAGACTTCACCGTCAGCAATTCCGACGTCACGGACTGCTTCGTATACTGTGACGTCAAAAACTTCAACCGCGTTGTGCTCAACCTTCTGAGCAACGCATATAAATTCACGCCGGAGGGCGGCAGCATCTCCGCCTCTGTCTCCCAGAAGGGCAGAGACGACGACGGGCGCGGCATCTATGAGATAAGCATCAAGGACAGCGGCATAGGAATGTCGGAGGAATTCGTCTCAAAGATGTTCAGCCCGTTTGAGCGCGAGCGCACCTCGACCGTCAGCGGCATCGAGGGAACCGGTCTCGGGCTGTCGATAATGAAGAGCATAGTAGACCTCATGGACGGCAAGATAGACGTAAAGACGGCGCCCGGCAAGGGAACGGAAATGATAATCACGATCGCGTTTGAATTGGCGCAGGAATCCGATCTTCCGAAGAACGAGCCGGCAGAGGAAAAGGAGGAAGAAGCATCGGTCGATTTCACGAAGATGCGCCTTCTTCTCGTCGAGGACAACGCGATAAACATGGAGATCGCGAAGATGATCCTGAAGCAGTCGGGCTTTACAGTCGAGACGGCGGAAAACGGGCAGATTGCGCTCGACAAGGTATCAGCCTCGCAGCCGGGATATTACGACGCCGTTCTTATGGACGTGCAGATGCCGGTGATGGACGGCTACACGGCGGCAAAGAGGATCCGCGCGCTCGACAACGAGCAGCTCGCTCAGACGCCGATCGTCGCAATGACGGCGAACGCCTTCAAGGAGGACGAGGAAGCGGCGCTGAACGCCGGTATGCAGGCTCACATTGCAAAGCCGATAGACGTGCCGATACTATTAAAAACACTCACAAGGATACTCTCGAAGTGATACAAAAAACCAAAAGGCTGCGCAGGACGGGCGATCCTCCGCAGCTTTTTTGCCGCCTTGGAGCGGCTTATTGAGAATACTTTTTGCCGCCTTGGAGCGGCGGAAAGCAGCTTTTCAGAGATCTGCCGCTCAGGGGCATTTCTGCCAAAATGCCCCTCTTCCAAAAACAGTCCACCGGACTGTTTTTGAAATTCACCCCTAAAAGGGCTTGGCGTCTATGCCTCCGGCGGCCAGCTT
>CADAYJ010000017.1 GCA_902792115.1 uncultured Ruminococcus sp.
CTGCGTGTTGTACTGCCATATCGAGCTGCTGTCCACGAAGAAATCGGCAGAGGCGTTCGTCGCCGCCGGATTTTTCGTGAAGTAATCGACCTCGTTCTTTGCTGTCGCGCCGTTTGTCGCCGTGTAATGCAGCACGATATACGCCGGTTTGGCGCGCCCCGGTGAGGTGTTGCGTGTGATATCGCAGGTGTGTGTGTTGATGTTGATCTTCATATGATGACCTCCTGTTTTGCCCATTTTACCGGCTTTCAATGTTAAAGAATAATTGAAAAACAGTATCGGGCGATCTTGAAGGAAACCCCTTCACTTATGCCCCAAAAACGAGCAAAACTTGCATACAAGTATGCAAGTTTCACAGAAAGTTAATAAAAATTTTACAATTTAGACTTATTCACGCTTCCATTACGCGCACTCCCAGGACAGTAATGTCGTCGTCTCTTCCGAATTTACTCCCGATCATCGCCTCGTCAATGATGTCGTTGACAAGCTCCTGAACGTCGGAGCCTTCAAAATCGCGCATCATTGCGCCGATCCACTCGTCACTCATTGCGACAGCGCCGTCGGAGACCATAACAACGAGATCGCCGTCGGCAAGCGTGACCTCATCGTGCGTGAGCCTTATGTCGGGAAGGATACCGGCAGGAAGCGAGGACGGTTCTATGCGGATCACCTTGCCGCTTCGGCGAAGAAACGTCACAGGCGCGCCTGCCTTCATTATCTCGGTACTGCCCGAAAACAGATCGACGCTGAGAATGTCTGCCGTTGCGAGCGATTCATCGTCCGACTTCACCATAAGAGCCGCGTTCGCCGCGCCGAGCGATGCGTCAAAGCCAAGCCCTGCCTTGACGAGGCGCGAGATTATGCTGACCGCCATGCTCCCGTCCACAGCGGCACGCCCTCCCGTTCCCATGCCGTCGCTTATCACGGCGACGAAGCGGCCGCAGCCGTCCGTAAAGTAGTTCAGGCTGTCTCCGCAGAGCTTCCCTCCGCCGCAGCAGTGCTGCGCCGAGCCGACCTGAACGTCGAGCCGCGGGCGCTCCGAAAACGTCACCCTCAGTCTGTTGCCGGCGCTCACAGACTGAGGCGGCGAAAGTCTTCTGCCGCACAGCCGCGATATCTCGCGGCAAATGTCGTCACGCTTGAGAAGCCTTCTGTTTTCGTCGGCAAGCTCCAGCTCGACCGTCATACGCCCGAGTGAATCCGTCCTGACGCTGCAGTCGTACGCGAGAAATCCGCTCACCTTCAGCGCCGCCGTTATTCGCTCCGCAGCCGCAGAATCGCACGTCTCGCAGCGCTCGAATTCGTCTCTGATGCCGGCAAGTATCTCAACAAGTCCGGCAAACTGTCCGGCTACAATGCCTCTCACCTGAGCCGCGCGCGCCTTCGCCGCAAGGTACGCCTTGTAGCTGTCATAATTGTCGGAAAGCGTTTCGGCAAGCTCCGAAGCGCGGCAGCACCGCTTACCGAGCACGCGCTTTACGTCACTCTCCTCAACAGAGCCGGTGCTTTTCAGCAGAGGAGCCAGACCGGAAAGTCGCTCGCGGTGAGCCTCCTCCCCTTCTCTCTCGCAAAACGCACGCATTCCGCAGCGCGAGCAGCATTCTCTGACGGTGCGCTCGAAAACGCCGTCAAGCTCGTTTTCGTAGTATTCTCCCAGCCGCTGCGCGACGTTTCCTACAACGTCGTTGATGCCGCCGATCGCCCGTGACGCCAGGTCGAGCCGCATTATCACGCTGCGGCGAAGTGCCTCGTCGCGCTCGCTTGACGTGTGCGGCGTGACAAAAAGAGAAATGCTGTTACCCACGCTCTTCGGAACAAAAAGAAATATCAGCGACGCTGCGACCGTCTCGTAAAACAATGCCGCCGTCTGCGCCGTCACCCCGTCCTTCAGAGAGACTACGGCGCTGCACACGACGAATGCCGCAGCCGCACCGATCTTGCCTGCGTACGAAAACACGCCTGCCATCAGCCCTCCGAACGCACAGCAGAGCGGCAGAAAACCGTACTCCGGACCGGAGAGGCCGAAAACGACGCCCGTTGCCGTACCGCCGATACAGCCGCCTGCGACGGAGCCGTAGTACGCGCAGAACAGCACCGCCGTCACAGCCAGTATGCGCCCGAGCGAGATCCCCCCGACAGCCAGAGAATTTGCCGCAAGCAGGAAGATACAGCCCGTCATAACGATGCAGGCGACCTCCTGCTGGTCAAACGTCTTCGCGCTCGTGCGCCCCGAGGCAAGCTCCGCCGTCTCGCGCAGGAAGTACGCCCCGACTCCTGCCAGAAGAGCCTCCAGAACGCACATTGCAAACGCCGCTCTGCCGCGCCCCGTCGCCAGGGTGATAACGCTTCCTGTGCAGAGCAGCGGCAGCGAGGCGCACAGCGGCGCAAACAGTCTGCTGCAAGATATGCGCGGAAGATCGCTGAAAAGCCAGCGCAGCGCGAAGACCGTCACGACGGACGCGACGCAGCGGAAGCTCTCGCCGCGAAGCAGCATTATGTACCCGAACGACGAGCCGAGCGCGGCGTACAGCGCGCCCTCATACGGAGCCGCCGCCGCGAACGCCACACCAAACGGCGCATACGTACCGAATACTGCTCCGCGCGATACGAGCGCCCCCAGAAGGAACCACCCCGCTCTCAGCAGCGCCGGCTTGTACAGCGACGAGGGAAGCGCCGCCGTTTTTTGCAGAACTCTCATATTCAAACTTCCTTTCTCGAACGCCCTGCGTTCACCATGATTATACCGCTCTGCGCGTCGTGTTTTTGTCATAGTGGGGCTGTCGCAAAATGAGCCTTTTTCACCGTTCAAGCAATGAGCGTAAATGCGACACGTGGAAATTGATGCGTTACTGTGCTGCCCCTGTTATTTTGTTGGAAAGGCGTGCATAACGCGGTATAGAAAAATCACTAAATTTCCGGCAGGAACTTTGTATATGTTTTTTTCGCGAATGATGTATAAAACGTCACCTGCGGCTGTTATAATATAATTATGAAGAAAAGAAAATGCGCGTAAACACAGCGCGCCCGGGAGAACGCAACATGGACTTTACACCCGAACAGCTCCGGCGCAGCGCCGAGCGATGGAATTACAGCGGCGCGGCTGAGCTTGTCAAAAGATGCGAGCGGCTCGCCCTTGAAGCAGATCCGCTCAAAGCGGCAGACGCCTTCACCCGGATCGTCTCGGAGTCGTACTCAAAGGCGATCATCACGACGAAGGAAATACTTACACTTCTTTACAACGGCTACCCCGAGGGCGCAATGGCTCTTTCGCGTATCCTCTACGAATCTATGGTCGTCATGCGCTTTCTCTACACGCACAGGAGCGACGAAGCGCTTCTCCGGCGGTATTCGGACGACTTCTACGTCAAGGTATCGCGCGACAGGGTGAAGTATTACAGCTACATACTCGAATACTCTCAGGACGAGGAGGAGCTTGCTCAGGCTCAGCGCGAGAAGGTCGCCGCGCGCAAGGAGCACAACAAGCTAAAGGAAAAATACTCCGAATACCTCTCGTACAACAAGCAGGGCAACTACCTGCACGACTACTGGTGGATCGGGGACGTACTCCCCGGGCGCAGCTTCGGCGCGATACAGAACGAAACGGCGCTTGAAAACCTCAAGATGCTTTACGTCCTCTCGTGTTACAGGGCGCACTCCGGCGTCGTCGGAAACGCCGTCCGCTTCGGCACGATGCTCGACGAAACGACGCTCTCAACCTCAGGCAGTCTCGAAGGCTTTCAGGTTCCTTTGTGCTTCTCGCTTGTTTGCTTCGGCATACTCACAGAGACGATGTTCGACTCCGTGTCGGTGGACTGCACGGAGCTTGTCGAGTCGATCGAAACGCTCATCGCGCCGTTTGAGGATTATCTCTACCGCTGAATCAGTGTGACAATTGTATATCTTAATTAATATATTTCCGATATAAAATAAGTAAATCGGAAGACCGCTCGTTTTTTATCGGTCAAATGCCCAATTATCAAGGTGCATTTTTGTACACTTTCCACCTAATACAGAAAAAATATAAAATTGATATAAAAACTTTTACTTTTCTCTTGAAATTTTGCAAATTATTGATATAATATATATGTAAGGTTTTTACTCGAGAGGGGCAGTAGTTATGAACAAGTACATCAGAAAGCTGGGTTTCAGAGCTTCCGACGAAATGGAAATGGAAGTAACCATCAGGTCGATCAGGTATTCATGGCTTTACGTTATGGTTTTCCTGGTAGTCTGGGGTGTACTCCACGCTATTGACAAGTCGGAGATCCCGATGGTACAGATCGCCCTCGTCTTCACTGCCGAGCTTTTGTATTTCGCCCTCCAGTGGTGGTTTACAAAGAAGGCTGTCAACGAAAACAAGGCCGAGCACCACGCTATCAAGACTTTGAAGGCAAAGGGCAAGGGCAAGAATTCGTACGAGTATATCTACGAGGACGAAGACGGCAACCAGTACATCTACGAAGAGATCCCGGTTGAAGAAAACAAGTGATCCCAAAAAAGCAAGCGGCAGTGCCCGGTTCGGCGCTGCCGCTTTTCTTTATTTGTACGATATAAAAAGGCGCTGCACGAGCCGTACAGCGCCTTTGTTCGTTTATTGCAGTTATCAGCCGATGTCTACGCCGAAGTTAGCGCAGAGAGCTGCAAGGCCGCCCTGGAAGCCGCTGCCGATAGCGTTGAACTTCCACTCGCCGCCGTGTCTGTAAAGCTCCGCAACAACAACTGCCGTCTCAACGGAGAAGTCCTCGCCGAGGTCGTAGCGGATAAGCTCTGTGCCGGAAGCTGCGTCGCATACGCGGATGTAGGAATTCTCTACCATACCGAAGTTCTGATGCTTAGCGTCAGCCTGGTCGATCGTTACAGTGAAGTCGATCTTCTCAACATCTGCGGGAACCTGAGAAAGGTCAACATTGATAACCTCGTCGTCGCCTTCGCCTTCGCCCGTTCTGTTGTCGCCCATGTGCTCAATGCCGGGGCCTACCTTCTGATTGTAGAAGATGAAATCGTCGGAGCTGCGAACCTTGCCTGTGCCTGCGAGCATGAATGCCGCTGCGTCGAGGTCGAATTCTGCGCCGCCGTCGTAACGGTTAACGTCCCAGCCGAGACCTACCATGAGCTTTGTGAGAGCAGCCGCATTAGCTACGCCTGCGTCCGATGCTGCCTTAACGAGCGATACCTTGCCGCCCTTGCTCAAACTTACTGCCATTTTCAATTACCTGCCTTTTCGATAAATTTTTTATTATTGTAAAACTGTATTTACTTCACATCAAAGACCGAGCATTCCGCCGAGGCCGCCGAGAGCGCCGCCGAGACCGCCCATGCCTGTGTTGCCCATTGTAGTGCCGCCGGGGCCGCCCATAGGCATACCGCCGCCCATGCCGCCTGTTACGCCGCCGACCATACCGCCGAGCTGACCGAGAGTGCCCTGTACGCTGTTGACGGTGCTGCCGATCGTCGGGTTGTTCTGCGTTGTAGGTCTTGCGCCCTTGCTGCCGCCGTCCATACCGATATTAACGCCGGATTCACGCTCCATCGGCTGTATGATAACGGTAGCTCTCTTGTTGCCGCCCCACTCGAACATATACGATTCACCGGAAGCCTGACCGATGAGGTTCTTCCACGAGAGATCCATCTTGAAGCCCGGATCCTGGCCTACCCAGCATACGACTGCGTCCGGATCGACCTCGAGAGTCGAGCCGTTCTGTACGTTGGAGAGAACGATCGGGTTGCCGTCTACGAGAACTGCTACCTGAGCATTCGGGCCCTGACCTGTGAGCGTGGACGTAGCGAGGCCCTTCTGAGAGATAACGCCCTGAGCGAGGAAGCGGACGCCGTACTTACAATCCTGCGTGAAAGCGAGAATGTTCTCGGACTCTACGGAGATCGTCTCGCCCTGCTTGAGGTTGTATACGACAACGTGCTGTGCCTCGTTGCAGTAGTATGTGATGCTGTCGCCCCTTGTGATGACCTTCATCAGCGGGAGATTCTCGCCTGTAAAGCGTCTTGTGAGCTGACCGATAGCAGCTGCCATCGGGTTGCCCTGAGGACCGAGAAGCACCTTCTCAAACTGATAGTTCTTCTGACCGTAGTTCTCGCCGCAGATGAATGCGCCGGCCTTCGTAAAGAACTGATCGCCGCCGCCCTGGCACGTGACTTTAAGCGTAAGCTCGTTGATGGTTTCAAACTTAATCATTGTCTTTTACTCCTTTTTAAAATTATGTATCCTAATTACACATTGATCATTATCAATCGGCTACATTTACGCCGTAAACGCCGCAAAGACCTGCAAGGTCGTGCGCGAAGCCGTTACCTACGGGGTTGAAACGCCACTGACCGCCCTTGTTGTATACCTCGCCTACTACCATTGACGTAACGTTTGCGAAGTAATCCGTCAGCATGAACTTGACAAGCTCCTTGCCCGTCGTCTTATCAACGACTCTGACGTAAGCGTTCTGTACCATGCTGAAATTCTGGTTTCTCTCCTTCGCCTCGTTGATCGTTACGACGAAGGCAACCTTCTGAACTCTTTGGTCGAGCTTGTTGAGCGTGATGTTGATGATCTCGTCGTCGCCGGAAGCGGAGCCGTCGCCGTCGCCCATATGTACGATTGCGCCGTCGGGGCTTGTGGGCTGACCGTAGAATACGAACCAGTCGTCGCCTACGACCTTATCGCCGGCGCCTAGCATGAACGCCGAAGCGTCGAGGTCGCACTCCTGATTCACAAGATCCCAGCCGAGGCAGACCTGGATCTCCGTAAGATTCGGATTGATCTGCGAGAGTGACATCTTCTGCCCCTTCTTTAGGCGAACGCCGCCGCCCTCCGGACGCTGACGCGGTGCCGGTGCAGCCTGCGGCTGAGTATTCATCGGCTGCTGAGTATTCATTGGCTGCTGAGTGTTCATCGGCTGATTGAAGCCGCCCATCGGCTGCTGAGTATTCATCGGCTGCTGGGTGTTCATCGGCTGATTGAAGCCGCCCATCGGCTGCTGAGTGTTCATCGGCTGCTGAGTGTTCATCGGCTGATTGAAGCCGCCCATCGGCTGCTGAGTGTTCATCGGCTGCTGAGTCATTGGTGCTGCTGACGATACGTTATTCGTCGGAAGACCGCCGCCTGTCGGCGTACCGTTGAGCGAGAGAAGACTGTCCGAGGACATTGCGCCCTTCGTGTTCATCGGTATGTTGAACATTTTTACAATACCTTCCTTTCATTAACAAAATTGATTTCGGGCGTCAGACAAATCAGTCTGAGTTTTTAACCCTATCAATGTTATCATAACACATTCATAGCTGAATGTCAAAGGTATTTTGACAGTTATCAATAAAAAAATGAAAGAAACCTGTTTTCTTATGTGCGGAATGAGTCCGAAAAATACTGTTCACATAAATTATAAGAAAAACAGCCGGCGCAGCTTCAAGTAGTGCGTCGGCTGTTTGTTATTTTGCATTTTTGATAAACCCGAAGTTATCCTTGATGTAGATAACGCCGGAGATCACCGTAAGAACGCCGGAGATCCACAGCAGGACGGTGTCGATGATCGGAATGATGTTTTCCGCCCCCGGCACAGACAGGATATTCATCGAAGAAAGCTCAAGAATATAGCCGTTGAGCAGGACAACGATTATCGCGATCATCTGGCTCACTGTCTTCGCCTTGCCCCACATATTCGCCGCGACGACCTTTCCGTTCTCCGCCGCGATAAGGCGGATCGACGTTACGGAAAATTCGCGGAAGAGCACAAGTATGATGAACGCCGCGCCAACGATATCAAGCTCGATAAAGCAGGCGAACGCGGAGATAACGAGGATCTTGTCGGCGAGGGGATCTGCGAACTTGCCGAAATCCGTCACCATGTTGTACTTCCTGGCGATCTTGCCGTCGAGCATATCGGTGAGTGACGCCGCTATAAAGATCACGAGAGCGATCAGAAAGCGGTGAGGGATCGCCTCGATCAGCAGCGCCGCCGCGAAGAACGGCACGAGTATTATACGCAGAAGCGTCAGTTTGTTTGGTAGATTCACTGCTCCGCCTCCTCTGCAAGTTCACCGAGAGGATCCATATCGAGCGTATCAAAGATACGCACCCTCACGATCTCGCCGGGCTGCGGCTTTCTTCCCTCGGAGACGAAAAACACCTTTCCGTCCACCTCCGGGGCATCTGCTCGGCTTCTGCCGAAGAAGCATTCGGCGTAACGGTCGAAGCCCTCAACGAGCACCTCTATCTCCTTGTCCATGAGACTTTCGTTGTAGCGCTCCATTGTGAGCTGCTGCTGCTCCATAAGGATCTCTGCGCGGCGCTCCTTCACGTCGTCGTCGATCTGATCCGGCAGACGCGCGGCGGGCGTGTCCTCCTCGCAGGAATACGGGAAGCAGCCCATGCGCTCAAAGCCTATTTCCTTCGAGAATTCCGCAAGCTCTTCAAACTGCTCCTCCGTCTCGCCGGGGAAGCCTGCTATGAACGTCGTTCTGAGGACGATCCCGGGGACGCGCTCGCGCAGCTTCCGAACGAGCGCCGCAAGCTGCTCACGGCTGCCGCCTCTGCCCATGCGCCTGAGCACCTTTTCGTTACAGTGCTGCATCGGGATATCCATGTATTTGACGATCTTCTCCTCACTCGCGAAAACGTCGATCAGCTCGTCCGTGATCGCCTCGGGATAACAGTACAGAACCCGGATCCACTCAAGCCCCCCGACGGTGCAGAGCTGTCTGAGCAGCTTCGCAAGGCTGTATTCGCCGTAAATATCTATGCCGTACTTTGTCGTGTCCTGAGCGATAACGATAAGCTCCTTTACGCCGTTTGCGGCAAGCCTCTTCGCCTCCTCAACGAGATCCTCGATCCTGCGGCTGCGGTAGCTGCCTCTTATCATGGGGATCGCGCAGTATGTGCAGCGGTTGTCGCAGCCCTCGGCGATCTTTAAGTATGCGTAGTAATACTCCGTGCTCTGCACTCTGCCGCCCTCGAGGGGAAGGCACAGCTTTTCGGGGAAAAGCTCCCTCTTCGTGCTGTTGAGCACATCTGCGACGACCTTCGCAATATCGCCGTTGCCGCCGATTCCGACTACGGCGTCAAGCTCCGGCAGCTCCTTCATCATCTGCTCGCGGTAGCGCTCCGCCATGCAGCCCGTCGCGATAAGCGCCTTGATGCGCCCCTCCTCCTTTAGCTTAGCAAGCTCCAGGATCTCGTCGATGCTCTCCTGCTTCGCGCTCTCGATAAAGCCGCAGGTATTGATAATAGCTACGTCGGCAAGCGCAGGATCGTCGATCAGCTTATACCCTGCCTCGCGCAGAGTGTGAAGCATCATTTCCGCGTCAACCCGGTTCTTCGCGCATCCAAGGCTTATGATACCAACGGAATTTTCCATATGTAATCCTCCGTAATATTTATTGTTTAGCGAACGGCGTTAGGGCGATACCGCACAAAGCCGTCAGGCGTCCTTCACGGCGCTGATTCAGCAAAACCGATCAAGAGCTTCCTTTATATCGCTCCATGAGTAGCCGAGGCGTCCGAGAGCCGCGACGGTACGTCGGCGATCCTTTTCGTCCTCGAGCTTTCCGGCGTACTTCCTCTCGATAAGCTCGGTGAGCTGTTCCACGGGATCGACGTCGAACTCGTCTAATATCTCCTGCGCAAGCTCGCGCTCAATGCCCTTCTCCGTCAGCTTGTAGAGAGCGCCGCGCTTCGACATCTTTTTGATATAAAGCAGGTCATGGGCAAGTCGGCGCGCATAGTCCTCATCGCCTACAAGTCCAAGCTCCTCCATACGCTCAACGACGCTGCGCGCCGTCTCCTGTGAGGCTTCGCGGCACAGCTTCCTGTAAAGCCCTTCGGCTGAGTAGTCCTGTCCCGAGAGGAGCCAAAGCGCCTTCTCCTTCGCGCGGCGGTATTCCGATTCATAAACAAGCTCGTGCAGGCGGTCGTCGTCAAGCTCCGTTCCCGGCTTTATGCCGTTCTCTTCAAGGACGGCAGCGTCGAGCTTCATTGCAAATTCGCCGTCTATGTACACGCTGCACAGCTTCTTCCGCGCCGGGCGGATATCTGTTACCGTCATAATCAGTCTACGGAGATATCGAGCTTGCTGTCATCGTCGTCATCACCGAACGCTGCAGCGGACTTCGGATCTTGGATAACGTCCACGTTATCGGGAACCTCGTCCTTCTTGCCCTTGCCGAACTTAGGCGTCTTGCTGCCCTTTGCGAGCGGCTTTGTCGCGATATCGTCGGCGCTTAGCATTATCTTTCTCTCAAGCTCTGCCGCAAGCGCCTTGTCCTCGAGGAGAAGCTGCTTGACCTTGTCTCTGCCCTGAGCGAGCCTTCTATCGCCGTAGCTGAACCAGGAGCCTGACTTCTGGATTATATCGGCGCGAAGAGCAAGATCTACGATCTCGCCCTCCTTCGAGATGCCCTTGCCGTACATGATGTCAAACTCTGCCTCGCGGAACGGCGGAGCGACCTTGTTCTTTACGACCTTTACCTTCGTATGGGAGCCGACCATCTCGCCGCCCACCTTGAGCGTCTCGACCTTCCTGATATCGAGACGGACAGACGAATAGAATTTCAGCGCTCTGCCGCCCGGAGTTACCTCGGGGCTGCCGAACATTACGCCGACCTTTTCACGAAGCTGATTTATAAAGATCGCTACGCAGTTGCTCTTTGAGATGGCGCCCGTCAGCTTTCTCAGTGCCTGAGACATGAGGCGCGCCTGAAGTCCGACGTGGCTGTCGCCCATCTCTCCCTCGATCTCCGCCTTCGGAACGAGAGCCGCGACGGAGTCCACAACGATAACGTCGATCGCGCCGGAGCGAACGAGCGCCTCGGTTATTTCGAGAGCCTGCTCGCCGGTATCGGGCTGCGAAACGAGGAGAGAATCCACGTCAACGCCGAGAGCCGACGCATATACCGGATCGAGCGCGTGCTCGACGTCGATGAACGCAACGGTGCCGCCCTTCTTCTGCCCCTCTGCGATACAGTGGAGCGCAAGCGTCGTCTTACCGGACGATTCGGGGCCGTACATCTCGATGATCCTTCCCCTCGGAAGTCCTCCGATACCGAGCGCGATATCGAGAGAAAGAGAGCCTGTTGAGATCGCATCGACCTTTAATATTTCCTGCTGGCCCAGGCGCATAACGGCACCCTTGCCGAACTGCTTTTCAATCTGGGTAAGCGCCGTGTCAAGCGCCTTGTTCTTATCGACTGCCATATTCTTCATATCCTTTCTTAATGCAGATTTACCCGTTCTGACGGGCAATTATACAATGTAAATTATAAATCAAATCGAATTCAATGTCAATTAAATTGAACATACGTTCACGCAACATACAGCGCAGATAATATCACAATGCTACAAATGCCGGAAGCGAAAAACGAGAAAGCGCTCACAATCATGTTCTTCTGTTGCGAAAGGCTAAAGCCTCACGGGCGGCAGCCCGAAGTATTCCGGGAACTTCCGCTTTTTTTATTTTTCCATTTGCAGCAGCATTGCCGTCTTTAGTATCGCCGTCTGTGTTTTGCCGTCGGGGATCATGTTGTTGAGCGCCATCCCGACAGCCTTATCGAGGGGGATCCGCTCGACGTTTACGAATTCGTCCTCGTCGAGCTTTTGGCTCTCAAAGTGATCGACGCGGCACATATAGAGGTAGTCGATCTCGTCGGTAAAGCCGGGGGAAACGTAGAACGCGCCGAGCGGAACGTAGCTGTAACCGACAGCGCCCGTCTCCTCGAGCAGCTCGCGCTTAGCGTTTTCGAGAGGCTGCGTAGTGGGATCGTCGATCTTTCCCGCCGGTATCTCGAGGACGATCTCCGCCATCGGGTAGCGGTACTGGCGAACGAAAAGCAGCTCGTTTTCGCTTGTGAGTGCGGCAACGGCGACGCCGGCAGGGTGACGGACGACCTCGCGCTTTGCCTTGTCTCCGTTCGGGAGAAGCGCCTGATCTATTTCAAGCGTTACGATCGAGCCGCTGTACAGCGTTTCGGTCGATAATCTTTTTTCTTTGAGCTTCATATACACACCTCCGTATCAGCGGCCGTCGCCGAGGTAGAACAGCGCGAGCGTGTCGGGGCCGCAGTGAGCGCCGAGCGCAGGGCCGATCTCGGAGATCATGACGTTGCTGATGCCGTAATTCTTCGTGATAGAGCGCGCCAGAAGCTCCGCGTCCTCAGCGCAGTCTGCGTGCGTAATGAAGACGGTGTCATTGCCGTCGGGGTAGTAATGCTCGTTCATCTGCTCAACGAGCTTCGCGATCGCGAGTCTGCGCCCGCGAGCCTTGTACACGACCTTGAGCTTGCCGTCAATATCCGTTTTGAGAACGGGCTTGATGTTCATGACGGAGCCGACAGCCGCCGCAGCCGCCGAGATACGTCCGCCGCGCTTGAGGAAATTGAGGTCGCTGGGCGTGAACCAGTGGCAGATATTGCGTTTCATTGACTCGGCGTAATCGCGCACCTCCTCGATCGTCGCGCCCTCGTCGCGGCGTGCAGCGCAGTGATAGATGAGCATAGAAAGCCCCATCGAGCCGCAGAGGCTGTCCACGCAGATGATCTTCCTCTCCGGGAACTCCTCCTCCAGCTCCTGCGCGGCGATCAGGCTAACATTATACGAGCCGCTGAGCGCCGTTGAGAAGCCAATGTAGAGGACATCCTTTCCTCTTTCAAGCTCCTTACGGAAATATCTCATGTAATCGTCGATCGACGGCGACGCTGTTTTGACGGAAACGCCTCGCCTGAGAATATCGTAGAAGCCCTCCGAGCCGATATTCAGCTTTGAAAGGGAGCAGTCGAAGGTTTTGCCGGCGATCATGACCTTGAGCGGAACGGCGGTTATACCCATTTTCTCCGCGACAGCCGCCGGCATATCGCAAGAGGTATCGGTCAAAATAGAAAATGCACTCATTTTTTCATATCCTCCTTAACTGCGCGGCACACCGCACATAGACTGATTTAAGTATATTACAAATCGGGGAATAAGTCAATATTTTGCAAGTGCAGGCAGTTGAGCCGAAGCATTTGGAGAGCTGTTCGATTTTCTCCGCGGCCGCAGCTTCCCAAAGGAAGGGCAGCGGTGCGTTCCGATCGCAGCAATACGGCGAAGCCTTCCGAAATTTTTCATTTTCAATTTTCCGCTTGCGAAGACGCTTCCGCCCCGACCATCTCTGATCGGGGCGGGCTGCTTATGACATTCGATCACCTGATCGGCTTGCCGATGTTTTCATTTGACGCAAGGTCTACACTGTAACGCAGCGTGTCGAGTGCGTCGCTGCTGTCTACGACCTCGTCGAGGTTGCTGTCGGCGTAGATGTTCTGCGCCGCAGTGAATTCGCCGAGACCGATGCTCGTCCTGAGGATCATCAGAGAGTCGGTCGCCGTTATGGAGTCGTCCTCGTCAACGTCGCCGTAAAGGTTGTTGACGTTTACGAAGCCGATGTTGTTCTCCGCCGCGTACTGCTGCGCGCGCGAGCCTTTAACGCCGAAAATGATGTGTGTTTACGAGGACGGTCAGATTTTCGCTCGCAGATACGGCTGAAAGCGTTGTGCATTCGCCGCTCACGCCGATATCGTTCGTGTCCTGCGTGACGGTGAAGGACGCCGCGAGGAACGGCTTGCTGTCGCCGGAGTAATCGGTCTCGCAGCCGGCGGCGGTTGCCATTCCGTACGTTACTATGCCGCCGTAATCACTCGAAAGCACGTCTTTTTCATACGGTGAAACGAAGCCGTTATACTGCGCGAGCGAAGCGTCGTAGCTCATGGTATAGTCGAAGGCTGACATCGATCGTCTGGCAGCCATTTCCGTAGTTGTTGAAGATTATGCACGGTGCTATCGAGGTAACCTCTACCTTGTATACGTTATTACCGATATACGGAGCCGCCTCCATGACGACGCCCGGCCACACAAGATTATCATTCGTGCCCCACCAGTAAGCGCCTATTTTTTCTTCTTCATTATTGAAGAATTCCGGCGGCGCGAGGAAATAGTATTCATGCATCTTCGCTTCATCAGGGGTACCATCCTGCCCAAAGGCGTACGTGCCGTAGTATTCGTCGTAATTCTCATAATCGTTAAGATCGAACCACGCGCCGCTGAACATCGTTGTTTCGCAGCTATTTTGAACCGAATCCATGTCGAGGACGTATATCCAGTTATCGAAGCCGTCGGTCTCCAGCAGCTCGTTGTACGGGCAGATACCATCGTCGCCGTATCCGTTGAGCGAAATATCGACCGTCTGACCGTCGTTTCCATAGTTGTTGAAAATTATTGTTGTCGCATCCGAGGGTACGTTCTCGATCTTGTAGACGTTCTCCCCGATCTCCGTCGCCTGCTCCATGACAACGCCGGGCCACGTCGGATTATCATTGCTTCCCCACCAGTAAGCGCCAACGTCTGCGCTGCACCAGTCGTCGGGAGCGAGGAAGTAGTACGTATTATTCTCTTCCTCAACCTCCGGCACTGCCGCCGCCGGGATTATCATCGAACCGGCAATGACCGTGCTGATCGTCAAAGCGGCAAACCGCTTCGCAGCGTCCTTGTTGAGATGATACTTTTCTTTCAATTTAAACTCTCCTTTGCTGTAAAATTAATGCTTTATAATTGAAAACCTTCAATATCACCTATCCTTCATACAAAATAAAATACGGTTTAATTATATTCCACTTATAATGTATTGTTAATCAATAACACAAAATAATCGTCATGTATTAAAAAATGTTACGATTTTACCGAGAAACTGTGAAACAAAGCTAGCAGTATGAGGAAATCAAAGCGCGCATTGACGCATTAACAAGCGCCAAGCGTACAGCAAGCAGCCGTGTGACAGGCAAAAAAAATAAGGACGGCGGTCCGTCCTTACTTTTCAGGGAATCATATTTTCGAAAGAGGTATTTTCTTCGTAATGCCTGCGGGCGCGCAATCATCCGCCCGGGCTTTCAGTAGAGCAGCTTAGCAATCATTCACTGCACTTATATAATACACTGTTCGGAAAAAATAATCAATAGCTTTTGTCTGTTCTGTCCTCTTTTGTGTCTATTTGGGCAGAAAGCCGAGAGAAGAGCAAGGATGCTGCAATCCTGCGCGGTATACCTCACAACCCCGATACGCGGAACACGCGGCATTCGGAAGATTTTCCCGCGTCGTCGGTGCAGACGGCAAGCATCGAGCCGTTGTCCCCGGGTATCAGCCGCCTGATCGTGAGCGGCGATTCGGTGCCGAAGAGCTTCGCCGTGTCGTCGCTTGTGAGCCTGCCGATCAGCTCGCCGCCGTCGTTCCAGAGGCAGAGATCGCCGCACGACGAAGCCGCGATAACGCCTGCCGTCTCCGTCATAGCCTTGATGTCTTCGCCGACGGAGCCGCCGTCGGTGTCGGCAAGCTCGTTGCCGTCATAGTCGCAGACTGTGATCTCGCTGCCGCCGGCGTGCGCGACTAGCACATGGTTGCCGGCAAACTCAACGGAGGATACGTTTTCGGGGAATTTCAGCTCGCGCTCGGCGACGGACGTCCAGCCGTCGGACGACTCGCTCGTGTATTTCGTGATCTTGCCGTCGTTTGAGCACAGACCGTACTCCATCACCTTCGACATTGCGAGCGTGCCGGCCGTGCCGAGCGGCTGCAGCTCTCCGTCCTCTCCGAGAAGCGCGCAGTCGAATTGATCCCGGCTTAGGTAGAGCCTGCCGTAAGCGTCGCTGTCAACGCGGCTGTACGAGCCGGAAAGCTCCGTCTCCCCCGTCTTTTCGAGCTTATCGCCAACGCCGAACGTGAGCAGCCTCCTGCCGTCCAGCAGATACATCGTATCGCCGAGAACGACGGCGTCGGCGTTTGAGCCGTCAGAGAGCTTCACCTCCGAGCCAAAAGGTATCTCCTCGGCGGTGAGCGTTATCCCTCCTACGTCAACGCTCGCCGGCGCGGCAGTTTCCTCCGCCTTCGGCTCGCTTTCGTCGGTATCCGTCTGCGCTTCAGCCGACTCTTCGGCGCTCTCGCTGTCGGACGAAAGCCCCGGCACACTCTCAAGCTCCTTAACAGCCTCGGAAGAAAGGCTCTCCGGCGCTGCCGGCGTTTCGGAAGCAGTCTGCGAAGACGGCGCGCTCTCTGTTTTTTCCTTGTCGGCGCCGCAGGCTGCGAGAGATGCTGCCGTAAGCAGCGCAGCCGCGGCGGTCATGACCTTTTTTATTATCATAAAAGACCTCCAACGGTGTTGTTTTCCATGGGCAATACCGCACAGAGATCGCTGCGGAGGATTCGGTACAAAGCCGCAGGTCCGCCTTTGTGCGGTGCTGCCTATGATATTTTTCCACCGTCAAACGGAATTATACGCCAAGGAAAAAACAGCAGCAAAAAATGCGAAGCGCTCCGCAAATTTTTAAAATCAATTATTTTTCGCAGCGCTCAACCGGCAGCCTCAGCACCGTTTTTCTCTTCTCCGGAGCGACCTTGCGCGCGTCGCTCAGATATATCTCGTGGTGAAAGCGCGTGTCGGTGATGTCGATTCGGCAGCCGTTACCGGCGGCAAAGCTCTCCATCAGCGCGACGGTGCGCGGCTCGTCGTCGTAAGAGCCGATGTGCATACACTGGACGCACAGCCCCTCGTCGTATGTGAATAATTCCACCTTTGAAAGATCGAGCTTTTTCTTGCGCGACGCCTCAGAGACAGCCCAGCCGAAATCGTCCTTCGTCACAAAATCAGGCAGCCGGATAAGCGATATCCAGCAAAAATCCGACTTGCGGGAATAATCGACGCCGCGCACGCCCTCCTGCCACCAGAAGCCCTCGAGCGGCGGCACGACGAAATCGAAGAATCCCTCGATCTCACGCGCACCCTTTTTGCTCATCTTGATCGTGTACGCGACGGCGTACAGCATACCGATCGCCGCCTTGTACTCGCCCTGCTCGTCGTTCGGATCGCCCTTGCCGCGGACAGCGATGTAATTCGCCCTCGGAACGGTGACAAGCCCCGGCGTGCTTTTCGGCATATAAAATTCCTTGTATTCCTTTTTAAAATCAAAAGCCATGATGATTCCCCCTTTTTTCATAATGATAACACACGGCGAACCGGTCTGCAAGAGATATTCGTGCAAAAAAAGGCGCAGGCTCTATTCTCTTTTTGCGGTTTTTGTGATATAATGTATATATCAATAGAAAAGGCAGGTGGATCGTATGGTAAAGGATCGCATATATGCTATGGATATTCAGCCGCTGCTCGGCACGGGCGCGTATCGGTCGCTTCGTGAAAGGCTCACGCCGGAGAGGCGGCAAAAGGCAGACAACTACATCTTCGAGAAGGACAGGCTGCTCAGCGCCGCCGCCGGACTGCTGCTCGACAGGGCGCTGAACGACGCCGGAGTGACGGATCGCCGCGTCTCCTTCGGAGAAAACGGCAAGCCGCACCTTGCGAGCCGCTGCGGCGTTCACTTCAATATCTCCCACACCGGGACGCTCGCCGTCTGCGCCGTGTCGGACGCGCGCATCGGCATCGACGCGGAGATGATACGCTCCTTTGAAGAAGACCTGGCGCGCCACGTCTTTGATGAAAGCGAGCGCGAGGCAGGCAGCTCCGACGCATACCTCACGACGCTCTGGACAGTCAAGGAGAGCGTGACAAAATACTTCGGCACGGGGCTTTCTCTCGAGCCTTCGGAGATAACCGCCGACCTCTCCGATCCGATCTCCGTCCGCTGCGGCCGGTTCGACACCTCGCCGCTCTGCTTCACCGTCCTTCGCCGCGGAAGCTGCGTGATAACGGTCTGCTCCGAACACGGCGATTTCGCGGAAGGGAAGATCACGATGCACGAGGAAATAACAGGAGCTGTTGCTTCGAGAGGGTGAATATATGAAACGAAATGAAAAGCTCATACGCACGCGGTTTTTGCAGTATCTTCTGCCGTCCGTCATGACGGCCGTCGCACTGCAGCTGGGAAACGTCGTCGATACGGTGCTCGTCGGCAACATACTCGGTACGGACGCGATGTCGGCGGTGCAGATCGGCTCGACGATGCTTCTGGTCATACAGATACCGGGATATATGCTCGGAGTCGGCGGCAGCATCGCCGTCGGAAATCTGCTCGGCAGGCGTGACCGCGACGGCGCGTCGAAGACGTTCTCCGCCACGATGGCGTGGTCGGTGATCTTCGGATTCCTCTTTATCCTGCTCGCCGCGTTCTCCAACCAATTCGCGGTGCTGCTCGCAGGCGAAAGCTCGCTCACGCCGACGGTCGCCGATGTTATCAGAATAACGCTCATAGGCTCGCCGATCATCGGTATCGCGCTGCAGATGATGAACTACATGGCGGTGGACAACAACCCATCGCTCGCGACGCTCTACGTCGTTATATCGAACATCATCAACCTCACAGCCGACTATCTGCTGCTGAAATACACGCCGCTCGGCGCGAAGGGCGCGATACTATCGACGTTCATCGGCTACGTTGCCGCGTTCGCCGCGTTTATCCCGTATTTCCTCTCAAAGAAGAGAATGCTGCACTTTACAAACCCGTTCAGCGGCTGCGGCGAGGTGATGAAGCAGGCCGTCGTCACGGGCGTTCCGTCAATGCTCGTTATCGTATGCGAGATCATACGAAACTGGGCGCTTAACATCATCATTATCAGCGCGATAGGCGACGACGCCGTCGCTGTATACACCGTGGGGCTGAACATCATCATGATCTGCGAGCTGTTCCTCGGCGGCATCATCGGCACGATGGCGTCGATAGGCGGCGTTATCTACGGCGAGAAGGACTATTACGGCATCAGGGCGCTCAGCCGCCACATCATCATTTTCTGCTACGCCGTTCTCGCCGTTCTTATGGCTGCGCTGCTCATCTTTACGAAGCCTGCGGCCGCAATGTTCGGCATCAGGGAGGGCGCTCTCATGGACAGCGCCGTCGCCGCACTGCGGATCTTCGTTTTCAGCCTGCCGTTCTACGTATACAACAGGTTTATCATGAGCTACTATCAGACGACGGAAAAAACCTGGCTCTCCAACCTCATCACCGTCCTCGAATACTGCGGCGCGCTGCTGCCTGCTGCCGGCGCTGCGATAGCTTTGGCTGCATCGCTCGGATATGACCGCCTCAACGCGCTGATGGCGGCGTTCATCGTCGGAGAGGCAGTAACGATGGTCATCGCGATAGTCGCGGTCAAGGTGAAGTACAGGCGGGGCGTTCTCGTCCTCCCGGACAGCGAGAGCGAGACGGTGCTCGATTTCTCCATTGCCCCGACGCTTGACGAAGCCGTCAAAGTGCCGCGCAGCATCAGAGAATTCTGCTCAGGCAAGCTGGACGAGGCGCTTGCGAACCGACTCGCAGTCGCGGCGGAGGAGATCGCCGTCAACATAATCAAGCACGGCGGCAGCTCCGTCAGAAGCATCGACGTCATGCTCTGCATTCTCGACGGCTCCGTCATTTTCAGGACGCGAGACGCCGGCATACCGTTTGATCCGACGAATTACGCCTACGACAGCGAGGGCTACGAATTCCGCGGCATAGAGGTAATACGCGACCTCACAGACAGCGTCGCGTACATGAGAATGCTGGATTTCAACAACACAACGATCGAGATAAATACGAAAGAGCCTCAGAAGGCCTCGTGACGAGACGACAAAAACCGATCAGCACATAAAAAACCGATAGATACCGGCTTTGCCGCAAGCGCTGCGGTCAGGCTGTATCTATCGGTTGATTTTTTATAGTATTACACGGCAAACGTAAGCTTTAAAATGTTTCGCCCGTTCTCTCTGGAGTATTCCGCTTTTTGGGCGATCTGCTTTATGAGGGAAATGCCCATTCCGCCCTCGTCAAGATCCTCAAAATCCTTCTCGGCGCGCGGCGCAAGCGGATCGAACGGCTCGCCGTCGTCGGTAAACACGGCGGTGAACTGCTCCGATCCTCCGTATTCCAGCGTCACGGTCTTTGCGCCTGAATATGCGCAGATGTTCGCGAAGGCCTCGTCGCAGGCAAGGCAGATCTTTTTAAGGCGCGGCGAATCTCCGACGCATTCTTTGACAGCGCCGAGAACTCTCTGCGTCTGAGTGATCTCGGGGAGAAGCTCCAGCTTCGTGAGCGCGCCGGGCTTTGACGTGAAAAAGAGTGAGATCATCGTAAGGTCGTCAAATTGAGCGCGTCCGTCGTAGAAGTCCAGCACAGACGTTTTGACCGCTTCAACGGCACTCTCCGCCGTGAGGCAGCCTTTGCAGGCGTCAAGGAGCCTGTCGTTTCCGAAAAAGACATTGTCGCTGTTTACCGCCTCTGTCACGCCGTCGGTGTAAAGCAGCAGTCCTCCGCCGCTTTCAATCGTCAGTGTCTCGTTGACGATCCCTGCGTCCTCAAACACGCCGAGCGCGATGCCCGTTTCGCACTTTACAAGCTCCGGCTCGCCTCCGAAGATAACCGGCGGATTGTGGCCGGCGTTGGCGAAGGTCAGCACGCCCGTTTTCATATCCAGCACGGCGGCAAAGACCGTCGCGAACAGTCCCTCGGGGTTGGAGGCGCATATCTCGTCGTTCGCTCTGTTGAGCGCTTCTGCCGGAGAGATCCCGCTTTTCATGATCTCGCGGAGCGCCGTCTTCGTCATCGTCATAAAGAGAGCGGCGGTGATGCCCTTGCCGGAGACGTCGCCAATTACAATGCAGACGCGGCTGTCGTCGAGAAGGAAGCTGTCGTAAAAATCTCCGCCGACCGATCTCGCGGCTCTCGCGAAGCCGCAGAGAGAGAAGCTCTCGCCGTCATATTTGATATTCTCCGGAACGATGCCGCACTGAATGCGCCTTGCGACCTCCAGCTGGATCTCGCTTTGCAGCTTGATCTCGCTGAGCGTTGTATTGTCGGCGATCAGACGGTGGATATCGTCCGACATCTTGTTGAACGACGCGGCGATCTCTCCGATCTCGTTGTCCTGCGTCACCTCGAGCTTCTGCTCGTCCTTGCCGTAATCGTCGGAGAAGCTGCGCATGAACGACGAAATCTTCGCGACCGGAACGATTATCCTGCGGTGCGTTATGAAAAGAAGGATAATGCTTTCGGTGATGAGAATGACGCTTATCGGAATGATGAGCATCAGGGTGTGACTTCTGATGCTTGCGTAAAGATCCTCCCGCAGATACTCCGCACCGATCAGGACACGCCGCCCGTCATACTCGACGTCCATCGGGTATACCCAGCCTATGACCTGGCCGAACTCATTGTCGTAGGTGACGATGTGAATGCCATTATCCCCGTCGTTTGCGTCGAGCACAGGCTGCGGAAACACGTCGGTCGGCACGACCGCGTCGTGTCCGCGCATCTCCATCATTCTTTCCGTCTCGTCCGCGTCCTGAGAAACGGTGATGAGGTAATGGTACTCGCTTTTTTCCTCGTCGATCGTGAAGAGATAGAGATATTTCATATTATAGCCCCTGCACAGGTACATCAGCGTATATCTGATCGGGAGCATACTTTCGTTGTCAATTCCAAGCTGCTTTCTGTCGCTGATTATGCTTTCAAGCGACTGCGCCGCCTTTTGAGAATGCTCATGCGATTCCTCCCTGATCTCCCGAAAACTCGCATAGTTGCTGATCAAAAGCGATATCACGACGGATACGGCGATGAATGCGGCAAACATCTTCGTAAGGCTGCCCAGGATCGAGCCGCGCTTTTTTCCGATTTCTTCTGCCGGCTTCTTCGTCATTGAATGTCGAGCCTCTTGTCAAAGCCGGTCATTTTGAAGACTTCCATGATCTCGCGCGAGGCGTTTACTATCGTGAGCTTTTTCAGCTTCTTGTGGAGCGCGACGATCTGCCTCAGACCTGCGGACGATATATACTCGAGCTTTGCAAGGTCAAGAGTGAGCTGTTCAACCTCTGCGCCAAGCTCCTCCACAGCCTTCCCAAGCTCCGGAGCCGTCTGCGTATCGAGCCAGCCCTCCACGCCTATAACTGCGCTGCTGCCGTTTACCGTTTTTTCGATATTCATAAAAATTGCCTCCTGTCATGTTTTGCATAAAGCATTATTATTATAATTTTAGCATAACAAAAAGCCGGCTGTCAACAAAAAATCTATTATGAGTACGGTTTTTTGAACAAGACAAGCTGCCGTCAACAGAAAAAAATTTCGCCCCGCTTTTTCCAAAAAAGCGGGGTACATTTTCATTCTTAACGCAGCACCTGCGGGAGCGCGCATTACTTCCTCATGTTCCTGTACTCCCACGGATCGTAGTCCGTGAAGTCCTTTCTGCTGTCGTCGAGGTTGTATTCGCTCAGGGTGAATAATCCGCGGCCTGCGGAGTAACCCTCGCCGTTTTTCTTGTATGAAGCTACCCCTGCGATAAGCAGCATTAATATCAAAAGTACGATCCAGATCATATCAGTTTCCCCTTTCCCCGACGATACCGGCGCAATCTGCGCTGCACCGGTATCGTTTTACTTCTGATTCATCAAATCATATACCTGTTTGCTCTTTGTCCCAAACCGGGCAATATGTGTTTACGCATTTTCCGTTTTGCATTTTCAGCCTTCAATCCGAGGGCGTCGCTGCTTCCGGCGCGTGCGCACATTCGTTGATCGTTGTGTTCGTCGTGTTTGCGAGAAGTCCCTTTGCAGGCTCGGCAATGCTCGAAACGAGGTTTCTCAGCTCGTCGTTGTACGATCTGCCGTTGAGCGCCTGATTCTCGGCGTCGAGCTTCTTCATCAGCTCCGGTACGCTCGAAAGCGTGTCGATCAGCACGTTGCCTGTGCCCGTCTGCGGACCGCTGCCGCCGATGTTGACGAACTCCGCGTTCTTGCCGATGTT
>CADAYJ010000018.1 GCA_902792115.1 uncultured Ruminococcus sp.
CAAAACCCTTGAAATACGTCAGTATTCCTGCGGATTTTTCAATCAATTTGCCTCAAAAATTCCTGCGCGATATGAGCACTCGATTTAATCAGTGTCTCCTTAGGAAATGACAGTCACGGTACGGTAAGAGGTGAGCGCGTGAACAATCAGACGATATACTGGCTGTGGATACAGCAGACGATCGGCTTTTCCTCCAGGAAGCTGGAGAGGATCGTCGAAGCATACACCTTTGCGGAGGATTTCTACCGCGCCCCGCTTGAGGAAAAAATGATGACGGGCGATTTCCCGCAGAGGTACGCCGAAAGTCTGAGGGATACGTCGCTTGAAAGCGCCGACAGGCTGATGCAGCGGTGCAGGGAATGCGGCGTCGATATCGTCTCGTACGGCGACGCGCAGTACCCGGAGCTGCTTCGCAATATTCCGCTGCCGCCTGCCGTGCTGTACGTCAGGGGCAACGCACAGCTGCTTACGAGCAGCCTTTGCATCGGGATCGTCGGCACACGGTCGGCGACGCAGCGCGGCAGAAAGACGGCGTTTCGCGTTTCCTACGACCTTGCGCGGCGAGGCGTCTGCGTCGTGAGCGGAGGCGCCGTCGGCATTGACACGATGGCTCACAGCGGCGCGCTCCAATCGGGCGGCAAGACGATCTGCGTTCTCGGCTGCGGCCACGAGGCAGAGTATCTCATGCAAAACGCGAATCTGAGAAGGAATATCGCCGCGAGGGGCGCCGTCATTTCGGAGTATCCTCCGGACACAAAGCCGTCGCGCTACACTTTTCCTCAGCGCAACAGGATAATCAGCGGCCTTTCACGCGGCGTTCTCGTCGTTGAGGCAGGCAATCACAGCGGTTCTCTGATAACGGCAACTACGGCGCTCGAACAGGGGCGCGACGTTTTCGCCGTTCCGGGAGATGTCACGAATTACAACGCCTGCGGTACGAACCTGCTCATAAAGGACGGAGCAAAGCCCGTGACGGAGGCGGAGGACGTGCTCTGCGAGTACAAGGATATCAGGATCGATCCCAAGAGGAACGAGCTTACGGAGGAAGACAGACGGCTGCTCCTTTACGGCTTCGACGCCTATATCCCGGCGCCGGAAAACGGGGAGAGGAAGCAAGCGGCGAGGAGAAGTGCCCCTGCCGCGCCAAAGCCGGAGAAAGAGAGGCAGCAGAGCGCGAAAAAGGACGCCGGGAGCGCAGCGCAGTTCAGCGGCGAAGCAGAGAGCGAAAGGGCGCCGCGCGCTCTTCCCGACGGTCTCTCGCCCGAAGCCGTTTCGTTTTTGAAGGCGCTCGGCTCGGGTGTTGAGCATATCGACGTCATAGCAGAGAAGACGGGGCTTCCGATGAGCGCCGTTCACGCCGCCGCGACGGAGCTTGAAATGGAGGATCTCATCGAAGCTCTTCCGGGGAGAAGGTTCAGGGCGGTATAGTGTGCCTCGCAGACGTCAGTACAGGAATAGATACAGATATTAGATTTTAGATAATAGATAATAGATATACAAAAGAACAGACCTTAGTGGTGGAGGTTATCATATGTCAGATCTGGTCATAGTGGAGTCGCCTTCAAAGGCGCATACGATAAAAAAATATCTCGGCAGCGGATACGAGGTGCTCGCGTCAAAGGGGCACGTCCGCGACCTGCCGGTCAAGCGCCTCGGCGTCGATATCAAGAATGATTTCGAGCCGAAGTACGAGATAATGAAGGACAAGACGGCGCTCGTTGATGAGCTTAAAGCGGCAGTCAAAAAATGCGACAATGTGTACCTCGCGACCGACCCCGACCGCGAGGGAGAAGCTATTTCGTGGCATCTTGCGTATATCCTCGGGCTTCCGCTCGACAGCAGGAACAGGATAGAATTCAACGAGATCACGAAAACGGGCGTTGCAAACGGTATGGCGCATCCGCGCTCGATAGACATAGACCTCGTAAACGCGCAGCAGGCGCGCCGCGTGCTCGACAGACTCGTCGGCTACCAGCTCAGCCCGTTCATCTCGCAGAAGATACGCAGAGGTCTCTCCGCAGGGCGCGTTCAGTCGGTCGCGCTGAGGATAATCGTTGACCGCGAGAACGAGATCAGAAAATTCGTTCCCGAGGAATACTGGACGGTAGACGCGAAGTTCATGCCGAAGGGCAGCCGCAAGGTCTTCCCGGCGTCGCTCTACGCATACAACGGCGAGAAGCTGAAAATCACAAGCGCCGGGCAGGCAGAGAAAATACTCTCCGACCTGGAGAACGCTCAGTATACGATAACGTCCGTCAAGTACGGCACGCGCAAGAAGCAGCCTGCGCCCCCGTTCATCACATCAACGCTCCAGCAGGACGCCTCCAGGAAGCTCGGCTTCCAGAGCAAGCGCACGATGAAGGTCGCGCAGGAGCTTTACGAGGGCGTCACGATCTCCGGGATCGGCGCGACCGGTCTTATCACATACATGAGAACGGATTCGCTGCGCGTATCGGAGGAGGCGAAGGCAGAGGCGAAGGATTTCATCGAGCAGAGATGGGGCGCAAAGTACCTGCCGAAAAAGCCGCGTGAGTTCAAGTCGAAGAGCGGCGCGCAGGACGGACACGAGGCTATCCGCCCGACGATGATAAGCCTTGCGCCGGAGCAGATCAAGTCCGACCTTTCGTCCGATCAGTATAAGCTGTACAAGCTGATCTGGGAGCGCTTCCTCGCCTCTCAGATGGCGGAGTGCGTTCAGAAGACGACTCAGGCTGATATCGAGGCGGAGGGATATACGTTCAAGGCGAGCGGCTACCGCGTCGATTTCGACGGCTTCACGATCCTCTACGTCGAGGGTAAGGACACGGAGGAGGAGAAGGCTTCTCAGCTTCCGCCGCTCGAAAAGGGAATGGAGGCAAAGGCGAAGGAGATCGTTCCGAACCAGCACTTCACCCAGCCGCCGGCAAGGTTTACGGAGGCTTCTCTCATCAAGGCGCTGGAGGAGAACGGCATCGGCCGCCCGTCTACGTATTCCGCGACGATCACGACGATCGTTTCGCGTGACTATGTCGAGCGCAGGAACAAGACGCTCTACCCGACGGAGCTTGGAGAGGCTATCACCACGCTGATGAAGGATCATTTCCCGAAGATCGTCAACGTGAAATTTACCGCGCAGATGGAGTCGGAGCTTGACGAGGTCGAGCACGGCAAGGAACAGTGGGTTGCGCTTCTTCACGGCTTCTACGACGAATTCGCCGACACGCTCAAGAAGGCGAAGGAGGACATGAAGGACGAAAAGATCGAGCTTAACGAGGATAAGACGGATTATATCTGCGAAAACTGCGGTAAGCCGATGGTATACAAGTACGGCCGCTTCGGGCGCTTTATCGCCTGCTCGGGCTGGCCGGAGTGCAAGACGGTGAAGAAGGTCATTGAAAAGCTCGGTATCCCCTGCCCGAAGTGCGGCGGCGACATCATTGTCCGCCACACGAAGCGCGGCAAGGTCTTCTACGGCTGCGGAAACTACCCGAAGTGTACGTTTGCGTCGTGGAGCGAGCCGACAACGGAGAAATGCCCCAACTGCGGCGGAATGCTCTTCAAGAAGGAGGGCAAGAAGCCGAAACTCGTCTGCACCGCCGAAAGCTGCGGCTACGAGAGGGAGCTTAAAGAAGACGAGAAGCAGTAAGGGAGCGCACTGCGGCCATCAGGATAATGAAGGAGGAAGGCTGATGAAGGTCAGAGTTATCGGCGCGGGGCTTGCCGGCTGCGAGGCGGCGTGGCAGCTTGCAAGGCGCTCAGTGGAGACGGAGCTTGTTGAGATGAAGCCCGAAAAGAAAACGCCGGCGCACAAGACGGATATGCTCGCGGAGCTTGTCTGCTCAAATTCCTTCAAGGCGGCGCGGATAAACAGCGCGGCAGGTCTTCTGAAGGAGGAGATGCGGCGAATGGGCTCGCTTCTGATGGAGTGCGCCGACAAATGCTCCGTCGCAGCCGGGGGCGCGCTCGCCGTTGACAGAAGTCTCTTCTCCGAAATGGTGACGGAAAGGATAAGAGGCTGCGAACGCATCACGCTCGTTTCAGGGGAGGCAACGGAGCTTCCGGACAGCGGAATCTGCGTCGTCGCGACGGGGCCTCTCACGAGCGACGCGCTGGCGGCAGATATCAGGGCGCGCTTCGGCGGAAGCCTCAGCTTCTTCGACGCGGCGGCGCCGATCGTCACGGCAGAGAGCATCGACATGAGCAGCGCGTTCACCGCGTCGCGCTACGGAAAGGGCGACGGCGACGACTACATCAACTGCCCGATGAACAAGGAGGAATACGAGCTGTTCCGCGAGGAGCTTGTCAAGGCGGAGCGCACGCCTCTCCACGGCGTTGACGTGCAGAACCCGAAGGTGTACGAGGGCTGTATGCCGATCGAGATAATGGCTCAGCGCGGCGCCGACACGATCCGCTTCGGCCCGATGAAGCCGGTCGGACTTACCGATCCGAGAACCGGCCGCAGACCGTGGGCTGTCCTCCAGCTCAGACGGGAGAATTCCGCAGGTACGATGTACAACCTCGTAGGCTTCCAGACAAACCTGCGATTCGGCGAGCAGAAGCGCGTTTTCGGGCTTATCCCGGCTCTCAGAAACGCGGAGTTCGTCCGATTCGGCGTGATGCACCGCAACACGTTCATAGACTCCCCGAGGCTTCTTGACAGGGATTTTTCGCTGCGAGCCGACAGAAGACTATTTTTCGCCGGGCAGCTAACGGGAGTTGAGGGATATATGGAGTCGGGCGCGTCGGGGCTTGTCGCCGGCGTGAACGCAGCCGCGAGAGCAGGCGCGTGTGAACCGCTCATTCTCCCCGAATACACAATGACAGGCGCTCTGTGCGCCTATATCAGCGACGAAACGGTGAAGGACTTCCAGCCGATGGGCGCGAACCTCGGCGTTCTTCCGCCGCTTTCCGAGCATATACGAGACAAGCAGCAGCGCGCGCAGGCGTACGCCGACAGGGCGCTTGCGTGGTTTGACGGCAACACGACGAACTGTTCCGAAGAGGGGGTAACGAATTGAAGATCATAGTTGACGCATTCGGAGGCGATAACGCTCCCGTCGAGATAATCAAGGGCTGCGCGGCGGCTGTTGACGAGAACGAGGGGCTGGAGATCGTTCTCGTCGGACCGCAGGATAAAATAGAGGCGGCGGCTTCCGAAAACGGCATAGACATAAGCCGCATGACGATCGAAAACTGCGCCGGCTTCCTCACGATGGAGGACGAGGCGCTGGAGGTCAGAAAGCGCAAGGACTGCTCTATGGCGGTCGGCCTCAAAATGCTCGCTTCGGGCGGGGGCGACGCATTCCTCTCCGCAGGAAACAGCGGCGCGCTCATCACGGGAGCCACGCTTTTCGTAAAGAGGATAAAGGGCATAATGCGCCCCGCGTTTTCGCCGATCATGCCGAAATCGCCGGGAATGTTCATGCTGATCGACGCCGGCGCAAATGTCGAGTGCAAGCCGGAAATGCTGCGCCAGTTCGGCATAATGGGTTCCGTGTATATGGAGCGCGTTATGAAGATAGACAAGCCGAGGATCGGTCTTGCGAACGTCGGAACGGAGGATCACAAGGGCGATTCCCTCCGCCACGAGGCGTTTGCCCTTCTGAAGGAGACGCCCGTAAACTTCGTGGGCAACGTCGAGGGTACGCAGATACCGTTCGACGGCTGCGACGTCGTCGTTGCGGACGGCTTTACGGGCAACCTCATACTGAAAATGTACGAGGGCGCTGCGGCGGCTATCATGGGGCGCGTGAAGTCGATATACAAGAAAAATCTGTGGAACAAGCTGTCGGCGCTGATGATCGCCGGCGACCTCAAAAAGCTCAAGGGCGAGGTCAATTCCGATGTTTACGGCGGAGCGCCGATCCTCGGAGCGGCAAAGCCCGTTTTCAAGGTGCACGGCAACGCAACTGCCGTTACAATGCGCTACGCTATCGGCCACACGATCAATTATGTGAACACGCACGTTATAGAAGAGATCGAGAGAACGGTCTCGCAGCTTGATGGTAAGGAGTGATCTTGGTGCAAAACAACCGCAGACAGGTGCGCGAGGTGGACTGCGAACGGTTTGCAACCCTTACGGGCTACCGCTTCAAGGACAAGCAGCTCATCACCACGGCGCTTACTCATTCCTCGTTTGCAAACGAGGCGCACGACGGCACGAAGTACAACGAGCGGCTGGAATTCCTCGGAGACAGCGTGCTGAGCATAGTCGTCTCGGACTACATATACCTGAATTGCCCGGAATTTCCGGAGGGCAAGCTGACGAAGCTGCGCGCCTCGCTCGTTTGCGAGAAATCGCTCTACACGTACGCAAAGCAGATCAGGCTGGGCGAGTTTATCAGGCTCTCGAAGGGCGAGAGGAATTCCGGCGGCGCAGACCGCCCGTCGATCCTTTCCGATGCCTTCGAGGCTGTTATCGCCGCGATCTATCTCGACGGCGGCATCGAGCAGGCGAGGAAGTTCATTCTCCGCTTCGTGATACCGGACATCAAGAGCGCGAAGCCCGTCAAGTTCAAGGATTACAAGACGGTTTTGCAGGAGATCATTCAGAAAAATCCCGAGGAGCGCATCTCGTATGTGCTTGTAAAGGAGAGCGGCCCCGATCACGACAAGCATTTCGTCGTTGAGGTACACCTCAACAGCAACGTGATCGGCAAGGGCGGCGGACGAAGCAAGAAGGAAGCGGAGCAGGAGGCGGCGAGAGTGGCGCTCGAGCTGATGGGCTATTGAAGCACGGGAATATCGCGCTTTTCGTGCCGCACAACGGCTGCCCACACTGCTGCTCGTTCTGCAGCCAGCGCAGCATCACGGGCGTTCAGGCGCAGCCCTGCGCACAAGACGTTCACGAGGCGGTCAAAAAAGCGCTTGCCTCCGGCGGCGAATACGATTATGAGATCGCGTTCTTCGGCGGCAGCTTCACCGCGATAGACAGAGACTACATGGTCTCGCTGCTTGAGGCTGCAAGCGTCTACGTTAAGAACGGCAGCGTCCGCGGCATACGCCTTTCAACGCGCCCCGACGCGGCAGAAGACGAGGTGCTGTCTCTCCTTGAAAAATACGGAGTCACATCTGTCGAGCTTGGCGCTCAGAGCCTCTGCGGCGAGGTGCTGAAAGCAAACCTCAGAGGTCATACGGCGCAGGACGTCGCGGCGGCGTCG
This sequence comes from uncultured Ruminococcus sp., assembly GCA_902792115.1. Lineage (GTDB taxonomy): Bacteria > Bacillota > Clostridia > Oscillospirales > Acutalibacteraceae > RUG592. Next base: position 7,140 of record CADAYJ010000018.1, read on the forward strand.
GAGAGAATAAAGGCTCACGGTTTTTCGCTCGGCTTGCAGATGATGACGGGACTGTACGGGAGCACGCCGGAGCGCGACATTTACACCGCCGAAAAAATAATTGAGCTGCACCCCGACACGGTGCGGATATACCCCACAGTCACGATGAGGGGAACGCTGCTCGGCGAGCTTTTTATGAGCGGCGAATACAAGCCGATGGAGCTGTCGGAGTCGGTTGAGCTGTGTGCTTCACTGCTGGAAATGTTTTCACGGAATAACATAGAGGTCATCCGATTGGGGCTCCATTACAGCGACGCGCTCGTTCGCGATATGCTGTTTGACAATTATCACCCCGCGTTTCGCGAGCTTTGCGAGAGCAGGCTGATGCTTCGCCGTTTTCTCGCGCAAAGGGAGAAAATGCAGCCGTTTGAGCGCTGCACCGTTTACGTCCACCCGTCATGCGTGTCGAAGTTTATCGGGCAGAGAAGGTCAAATGTAAACGAGCTTTCGCGAAGCTGTGCGGTATTCGTCAAGACCGCGCCGGACGAGAGCGTCGCGCCGCTCGACGTGCGGATAGAGCCGGAGTATTCTCCGGAAAACACCCAGAAGGTAAGGAAGAAAAGAAAAAATGCTGCTGAGATCACTTGAGATACAGGGCTTCAAGACGTTTCCCGACAAGACGAAGCTCGAATTTGACAAGGGCATAACGGCTGTCGTCGGCCCGAACGGCTCGGGAAAGAGCAATATCAGCGACGCGATACGCTGGGTGCTCGGCGAGCAGTCGGCGAAGGCGCTGCGCTGCTCGAAAATGGAGGACGTCGTATTCAACGGCACCGACAACAGGAAAAAGGTCGGCTACGCCGAGGTAACTCTCACCATCGACAACAAGGACCGCACTCTCGCCTTCGACGGGGACAGCGTTTCCGTGACGCGGCGCTACTACCGCTCCGGAGACAGCGATTACCTCATCAACAAGGCGAGCGTCCGCCTGAAGGATATCCACGAGCTGTTCATGGATACGGGACTCGGGCGCGACGGATATTCCATGATAAGCCAGGGAAAGATCGACAGTATCGTCGCCTCGAAGAGCGAGGACAGACGCGAGATCTTCGAGGAGGCGTCCGGAATCTCGCGCTACCGCTACCGCAAGACGGAGGCGGAGCGAAAGCTGAACCAGACGGAGGAAAATCTACTTCGCCTGCGCGATATACTCTCTGAGCTGGAGGAGCGCGTCGGTCCGCTCGGAAAGCAGGCGGAGAAGGCGAAGGCGTACCTCGAATACGCAAAGGAAAAGGAAGGGCTGGAGATCGCACTCTGGCTCAACACGATAGAGCGCTCCGGCACTCAGCTGCGCGAGCAGGAGGACAGGATAGCTGTCGCAAGGGCGCAGCACGAGGCGGCAATAAAGGCTCTCGCCGACATCGAGAGCGAGACGGAGCAGATATACGTATCCACGGGCGAATTTTCGTCGAAGATGGACGAGATACGCCGCGTGAACGCCGGTATCGAGAGCGAGATCAGCGAGATACGTTCGAAGATCTCCGTTGAAGAGAACAACATCAAGCACGCTCTCGACGAGGCGGAGAGACTCAGGGGAGAGCTTGCGCTTCTCGACGAGGAGAGCGAGACTCTGAGGCAGAGCGTGGACGAGAAAAACGAAAGGCTGCGCTCTCTGCGGGAGCAGCACGGCGCCGAAAAGGAGCGTTTCAACGAAAAGACGCTGGAGCTTTCCGCGCTCATCGAGAAGGACGGAAAGAGCAGCGAGCTTCTGAACCGGTATACATCAGGGCTTGCTTCGCTCAACGTGGAGCTTGCAAACGCGCGCGCCGCCCTCTCCTCTGGCAGAGCGACGCTTCAGGAGCTGTCTGAGCGCGCCGAGGCGAGCGGAGAGTCGGCAAGGGCGAAGCGCGGGCAGCTTGAAAAGAGCCGCAGAGAGCTTGACGAATTCAGGACGGAGCTTGACGAGAGGACGAAGCGCCAGACGGAGCTTAAAAACTCCGCCTCAGGCTGCGCGCTTATCCTGAAAAACAGCGAGGCAAAGCGCGACTCCGTCAAGGCGGACGGCGACAGACTCACGCTCGACATAAACGAGGTCAGGCGCCACAAGGCGTTCCTCGAAAATATGGAGCGCAACCTCGAGGGCTTCTCACAGAGCGTAAAGCAGGTCGTGCGCGAGGCGAAGAGAGGCGCTCTCTCGGGCATACACGGTCCGGTGTCGCGCGTTATAAGCGTGCCGTCGGAATATGCCGTCGCGATCGAGACGGCTCTCGGCGCGGCGATGCAGAATATCGTCACCGAGACGGAGAACGACGCAAAGCGCGCGATCGCGTTTTTGAAGCGCTCTGACGCAGGGCGCGCCACGTTCCTGCCGATGTCAACGATAAACGGCAGGGAGCTTGACGAGCGCGGTCTGGAGGACTGCGGCGGCTTCGTCGGTATCGCGAGCAGGCTCTGCACCTGCGAGCCGCGATATTCCGGGATACTCCGCTCGCTGCTCGGAAGGATCTGTATCGCGGAGGATCTCGATTACGCCGTCGCTATCGCGAGGAAGTATTCGTACAGGTTCCGTATCGTGACGCTCGACGGTCAGGTCGTAAACGCCGGAGGCTCGCTCACGGGAGGTTCGCTCGGCAGGAAGACCGGTCTTCTCAGCCGCGTCTCAGATATTGAGAAGGACGCGCGGAAAATAGCGGATCTTGAAAAGAAGCTGGAGGAAAACAAAAAGCTCTTCACGTCGGCGCAGGCAAGCTGCGGAAGCGCTCAGGCGCAGCTCGGCGGAATAAACCGCGAGCTTGAACAGGTGAACGAGGACAGACTCCGTGCCGAGGCGGCGTGCCGCTCCTGCGAGAGCGAGATCGCGCTGCTTGAGAGCGCCGTTTCGGAGCTTGAAGCCGGCAGGGCGGAGCTGGAGGCGCGCAGCGGAGATATCCGCAAGAGCTGCCGCGAGGCGGAGGAGCGCGCGTGGTCGCTCGAAAGCAGGATCGCGAAGGCGCAGAGCGACGCCGACGGCGTATCGGACAAGATCGCAAGACAGACGAAAAAACGCGAGGAGCTGACGGCTGCGCTTCAGGAGATAAAGCTCAGAATGCTGGAGCTTGTGAAGGACGCGCAGGCGGTCGAGTCGGAGCTGGAGCTTGCGAAGCTCACGGGCAGCGCCCACGCCGAGAGGCGGACGAGGCTGCTTGAGGACATCAAGGCTCAAAGCGACAGGAAGGCTCTTCTCGAGGGCAGAATCGCGCAGTATAACGAAGAAAAATCGAAAAAACGAATGCTAACCGCGGAGAACAACGAGAGGATCGCGAAGCTGAGCGCCGACAGGGCGCAGCTTGAAAAGCGAAGCTCCGAGCTTCGCCGTACCGAGCGTGAAAAGTCGGACGAGAAGGAGAACATCGCTTCGGAGCTTTCAAGGCTGGAGGAGCGGCGCGACAACCTCAAAAAGCAGTTCGACGATATAATCAGAAAGCTCTGGGACGAATACGAGCTTACGCCGAAGACGGCGCGCGAGGCAGCGGCGGAGATCGACAGCATCACGGCGGCGCAGAAGCGGCTGTCGGAGCTTAAATCGAAGATCAAGTCGCTCGGCAGCGTAAACGTCGCGGCGATCGACGAATACAAGGAGGTCTCCGAGCGCTACGAATTCCTCAAGGCGCAGGTCGGCGACGTTGAGCGCTCCAAGAAGGAGATACTCTCGCTGATAAACGACCTGACGAAGCAGATGAAGGAGATTTTTGTGGAGCGCTTCGCTCAGATCAACAGGAATTTCGGCGAGACGTTCAAGGAGCTTTTCGGGGGCGGCGAAGCGTCGCTCTCGCTTACGGACGAGGAGGATATCCTCAACAGCGGCATCGACATCAACTGTCATCCGCCGGGAAAGATCGTCTCTCACCTGGAGGCGCTTTCGGGCGGCGAGCGCGCTTTAGTGGCGATCGCTCTTTACTTCGCGATAATGAAGGTAAGCCCTGCCCCGTTCTGCGTCATGGACGAGATCGAGGCGGCTCTCGACGAGGTCAATGTAGACCGCTTCGCGCAGTATATGCGCCGCATCAACGACAATACGCAGTTTATCCTCATTACGCACCGCCGCGGCACGATGGAGGAGGCAGATGTCCTCTACGGCGTGACGATGCAGGACGAGGGTATATCAAAGCTGCTGGAGCTGCACTCAAGCGAGGTCGCGGCAGGCTTCACGCGGCTTAAATAAATACAATTATAAATTTTTGCAATCGCAGACAACAAAGCTGTTTTTCTGATTGGGATACCTCGCAAAGCGCCGGGATCCCACTGCAATACGGACAAAACAAGCGGCGGAAAAAAGAAAGGACGGTAACGATGGGCTTATTTGCAAAGATCAAGGAAGGCTTGAAGAAGACTCGCGACAACGTCGTCGGTCAGATCGACTCGATGCTCAAATCGTTTACGAAGATCGACGAGGAGCTTTTCGAGGAGCTTGAAGAGCTGCTCATCATGGGCGACGTCGGCGTTGTGACGTCGGAAAAGATATGCGACGAGCTGAGAAAGCGCGTCAAGAAGGAGGGCGTGACCGATCCGAGAGAGGTTCACCGCCTTCTCAGGGAGATCGTCTCCGATATGCTCGAGGGCGGTCAGGAGCTAAACATCGGGACACAGCCCTCGATCGTGCTTGTGATCGGCGTAAACGGCGTCGGCAAGACGACGACGATCGGCAAGCTCGCCGATTCTCTTCGCCGCGACGGCAAGAAGGTGATTCTCTCCGCCGCCGACACGTTCCGCGCAGCGGCAGTTGAGCAGCTTGAGATCTGGGCTCAAAGAAGCAAATGTGATATCGTCAAGCAGAAGGAGGGCGCCGATCCCGCCGCCGTCGTTTTCGATTCGATACAGGCAGGCAAGGCGAGGAAGACCGACGTTATCCTTGTGGACACGGCAGGCAGGCTGCACAATAAGAAGCACCTGATGGACGAGCTTGCGAAGATCAACAGGATCATCGACCGCGAGCTGCCGGACGCTTCAAAGGAGGTTCTTCTCGTTCTCGACGCCACGACCGGTCAGAACGCCGTGAATCAGGCGCGTGAATTCAAGAAGGCAGCCGACATCACGGGCATCGTGCTGACGAAGCTCGACGGCACGGCGAAGGGCGGAATCGTCCTTTCGATCAAGGAGGAGCTTGACGTACCGGTGAAGTACGTCGGAGTCGGCGAGCAGATCGACGACCTGCAGCCGTTCGATCCCGATGATTTCGCAAGGGCACTGTTTGAGGTGGAGAAAAATGACTGAGTTTATTATAGCGTCCAACAACGCGAAAAAGATAATGGAGCTTGACAGAATACTGAATCCGCTCGGAATAAGAGCCGTCACGGCGAAGAGCCGCGGAATATCGCTCGACGACGTTGAGGAAACGGGCGAAACGTTTGCCGAAAATGCCGAGCTTAAAGCGAGAGCCGCGTTTGAAAGAACGGGTATGCCGTCCGTTGCGGACGACTCGGGGCTTTCCGTGGACGCGCTCGGCGGCGAGCCGGGGGTGTACTCCGCGCGCTACGCCGGAGAGGGAGCGACGGACGAGCAGAAGATCGCGAAGCTGCTGAAAAACCTTGAGGGCGTTCCGGCTCAAAAGCGCACGGCGCACTTTACAAGCTCCATCTGCTGCATCATAGACGAGAACACCGTCATCAGAGCCGAGGGAAAGTGCTTCGGCGTGATCGCGGATTCTCCGAGGGGCAGCGGCGGCTTCGGCTACGATCCCGTTTTTCTGTCGGACGACACAGGCGACGGCAGGAGCTTTGCCGAGCTGTCTCCGGAGGAGAAGGACAGGATAAGCCACCGCGGAAGATCGCTCCGTGAGCTTTCGGAAAAGCTGGGCGGCTTGTTTGAAAATGGAACGATAAAATGAAAGTGATCAATTTTTTTGAGAGCGACAGAAAAGAACACTGGCTCGATGAGCTGAAAAGAAGCGACCGGGGAGCAGCTCAGTTCCTTCACGGGCTGCTTTCCAAGGGTACATTTTTTGATGCGGTCGGCAATGCGTCAAGAGTGCTTATGCCGGTTGACGGCGACGAGCTGATATCGTTCTGCACGTTTGCCGAAAAGGACGATATACAGCCCACCGATCTCACCCCGTGGGTGGGATTCGTCTACACGTTCCCCGAACACAGGGGACACAGATACGTCGGTCTGCTGTTTGACGAGATAAAGCGCATCGCAAAGGACGAGAACGTATCCGAGGTGTACATTTCGACCGATCACGTCGGACTATACGAAAAATACGGCTGCGAATACAGAACGCAGATGAACGATATCGGCGGCAAGCCGTCGAATGTCTATGTGAAGAAGATCGTTTGACACAAGAATGTTTAAAGCAGAGGCGGTGACAATATGTTATCAAGCAAACAAAGAGCGTTTCTTCGCTCTATGGCTAACGGAATAGATACGATACTCATGGTCGGCAAGGGCGGCATGAGCGAACAGATAGAGAAACAGGCGGCGGACGCGCTCAAGGCTCGTGAGCTTATCAAGGGCAAGGTGCTCGAAACGTGCGAGCTTTCGCCGCGCGAGGCAGCCGAGCAGATCGCGGACGCTGTAAAGGCGGACGTCGTTCAGGTTATCGGCACGAAGTTTGTGCTTTACAAGCGCAACGAGAAGGAGCCGAAGATCGAGCTGCCAAAGAACAAAAAGAAATAACTGTTCCGGATATTGTAAAGTAAGGGAGTGATGATCAGCATGAAAAAGGTACGCAAGATAGCGATGTACGGCGGCAGCTTCGATCCGATACACAACGCGCACGTAAATATAGCGCAGGCGTTCATAAAAAAGCTGAAGCTCGACAAGCTGCTGTTTATACCGGCAGGACAAGCTCCGCACAAGGCAGGAAGCGATGCCGCGCCGGATCGTCACCGCCTTGCGATGTGCGAGCTTGCGGTGACGAACGTCAAGAAGGCGGAGGTCTCCGATATCGAGCTTAAACGGCAGGGCAAAAGCTACACAGCCGATACGCTGAGCGAGCTTTCTCAGCTTTACCCCGACAGCGAGCTTTATCTCATCATGGGCGCAGATATGTTCATGACGCTCGACACGTGGTACAAACCGGAGGAGATATTCAGGCTCGCCGTCATATGCACCGTTCCGAGAAACGACGACGATGTGCAGGCGCTTCACCGGCGTGAGGCGGAGTATGCGGCGCGCGGCGCGAGGACGATGGTTCTCGACCTGAAGCGCAGCGATATCTCGTCTACGGAGATACGCAGCCTCGTCTCCGAGGGCAAGAGCATCTCGAAGCTCGTGTGCGAGGACGTCGAGAGGTATATTTTCTCAAACTGCCTTTACATCAGAAGGGGCGAGGTGAACTACGCGCTCTACAACAGGATCATAAAGTCGCGCATGGGCGAGAAGCGGTATATCCACTCGTGCAACGTCGCCGACGAGGCGGTGCGCCTTGCGGGAAAGTACGGTGCGGACGAGGAGAAGGCGAGGATAGCCGGGCTTCTTCACGATATCACGAAGGAGACGCCGCGCGACGAGCAGCTCGATATCATGGAGCGGTACGATGTTCCTCTCAATAAGCTGTACCGCACGAACCCGAAGCTGTGGCACGCGATGTCGGGAGCGGCTTTCGTCCGCTGTGTGCTTGGGATAGAGGACGACGATATCTTCAACGCGATCCGCTACCACACGTCGGGAAGAGCCGGTATGAGCGTGCTTGAAAAGTGCATATTTATCGCCGATTTCACGAGCGCCGAGCGCACGTACAGCGGCGTTGACGTTATGCGCCAGCTGGCCGACAGGAGCCTTGAGGAGGCGATGCGCTTCGGGCTTTCGTTCAGCATAGCCGACCTGGCGCAGAAGAATTCCGCGATAGATCCGAACGCTCTGTTCTGCTACAACGAGATCGTCATGCAGCTTTCCGACGGCAAGACGGCGGCGGGGAAATAAAGGCAGTAACAGGCGCGGAGACAGGTTATAAAACTGAAAATCCACCAACGGAACTGCCTGCAGGCGCACGCCGTCCGCCTGTGTTAGTGTAAAAATATAGCGGGCAGTAACAAGCGCGGAGACAGGTTATAAAACTGAAAATCCACCAACGGAACTGCCTGCAGGCGCCCGCCTGCCGGAACTGCCTGCAGGCGCACGCCTGCCCGTAAAATAACTTGAATAATTGCAAAGACAGTAGTATAATTATATGTATCGCACGCGAAGAGGCGCAGGCAGGAGGGAAGCCCCGGCATGGAAAAAACGAAAATGATCGCTCATACGAAGAGCTACCTTGAAAAGCTCGGAAACGGCGTCGATCCGATTACGGGGCAGAGGTTCTCCGAAAGCGTGCTCAAAAGGGAGCGCGTCGCGAAATGCCTCTCCTACTGCGCCGGAGTGTTCGGCAGGGCGCTCGCCGAGGGCGGCGTCTCGGAGGACAGGCTGCGCGTGTACAAAAGAGCGGAGTTTAAAAACGAGGAAGCGGCGATCGCCGTCGCGAGGGACTTTCTTGAAAAGCTCTCGCGCGGGGAGGATCCCCTTTCGGGAAGCGTTTCGCAGAGCGACGTCGTGAGACATGAGCGCATCTCGAAATGCCTTTCATACGCGGCGCAGCAGCTCGAAAGCGCAATGGTCGTGAAGCGGCCTTTCGATATCACGGAGGAGGCTCTGGAGCGGTTTCGGTTTTCGGACGAGCCGATAAAGATCACCGAGATCAAGCGGCGTGCAGACGCTCTCGTTGACGGCGACTGCATGAGCGGCATTCCGGCGCCGTGGCTCACTCAGTACCTTGTGAGCATACGGCTCCTGGAGGAGCAGAAGGACTCGCATGGAAAGAACCGCCGTCTCCCCACGCTCATGGGCAGACAGCTCGGCATCACCGAGGATATCCGCGAATACCGCGGTCGTGAATCGAGTACGGTGCTGTACAGCAGGAAGATGCAGGAGCTGATCGTGCGGAATATTCCGCAGATAATTAAAAAATACGCAGGTGCCGGAAACGGCGCTGATGACAACGATAGATCATCTGAATAAAGGAAGTGAATATATGACGAGCTTAGAGACAGCAAAGCTGGCGGCAAAGGCGATCGACAGCAAGAAGGGCGCCGATATCAAGGTCATAAAGGTGGACGGCGTCTCCGTTATTGCAGACTATTTCGTGATCGCGACGGGTTACAGCTCGACGCAGGTCAAGGCGCTTGCCGACGAGGTCGAGTTCCGCCTGAAGGAGGCGGGCGAGACGGTCAGCCACATCGAAGGTCACAAGAACGATACGTGGATCCTTCTCGATTACGTTGACGTGATCGTTCACGTCTTTTCCGACGAGGCGAGAGAGTATTACGATCTCGACAGAATGTGGGCAGACGGAGAGAGCGTCGATATTTCGGACGTATTGACCGAGAATTGATAACTTATACGAATAAGGCGCGTGCGGAGCTTCCTCTGCGCGGGCTAAAGGAGGAATTGCTTTGAAGTACGAACATAAGGGTATTGAAAAAAAGTGGCAGGATATCTGGGAGGAAAAGGGAGTTTTCCACGCGCAGGACGATAACACGAAGGAAAAGTTCTACGCGCTCATCGAGTTCCCGTATCCGTCCGGCCAGGGGCTTCACGTAGGTCACCCGAGACCGTATACGGCGCTCGACACCGTAGCGAGAAAGCGCCGTCTCCAGGGCTACAACGTTCTTTACCCGATCGGCTGGGACGCTTTCGGCCTTCCGACCGAGAACTACGCGATCAAGAACCATATCCACCCTGCAGAGGTCACGAAGAACAACATCGCGCGCTTTAAGAAGCAGATCAAGTCGCTCGGAATCTCGTTCGACTGGAGCCGCGAGATCAACACGACGGATCCGCAGTATTTCAAGTGGACGCAGTGGATCTTTCTGCAGCTTTTCAAGAAGGGGCTTGCATACAAGAAGGAGATGTCCGTAAACTGGTGTACCTCCTGCAAGTGCGTTCTTGCAAACGAGGAGGTAGTAAACGGCGTGTGTGAGCGCTGCGGCAGCGAGGTCGTCCGCAGAGTCAAGTCTCAGTGGATGCTGAAAATCACAGAGTACGCGCAGCGCCTTGCCGATGATCTTGACACGGTCGATTACCCGACAAGAGTCAAGCTCCAGCAGCGCAACTGGATCGGCAGAAGCACCGGCGCGGAGGTCGATTTCACCGCTACGACAGGCGATATCCTCACGGTATACACAACGCGCCCCGACACGCTCTTCGGCGCTACATACATGGTCGTTTCCCCGGAGCATCCGCTCATCGACAAGTGGGCTGACAAGATCGAGAACCTCGGCGAGGTGCTCGCTTACCGGGAGGCGGCAGCGAAGAAATCCGACTTCGAGCGCACCGAGATGGCGAAGGACAAGACGGGCGTCCTCATCAAGGGCGTAAGGGCGATAAACCCCGTAAACGACAAGGAGATCCCGATCTTCATCTCCGACTACGTCCTCGTATCGTACGGCACCGGCGCGATCATGGCTGTACCGGCGCACGACACGCGCGACTGGGAGTTCGCGAAGAAGTTTGATCTCCCGATCATCGAGGTCGTCAAGGGCGGCGACGTCGAGAAAGAGGCGTTCACGGACTGCGCAACCGGCGTAATGGTCAACAGCGGTATCCTCGACGGGCTGTCCGTTGAGGAAGCGAAGGTCAGGATCAAGCAGTGGCTCACAGAGAACGGCAAGGGGCACGAGAAGGTCAATTTCAAGCTCAGAGACTGGGTGTTCTCGCGCCAGCGCTACTGGGGCGAGCCGATCCCGATCGTGAACTGCCCCTGCTGCGGCTACGTTCCGCTCGACGAATCGGAGCTGCCTCTGGAGCTTCCGATGGTCGAATCCTACGAGCCGACCGACACGGGCGAGTCGCCGCTCGCCAACATGACGGAGTGGGTAAACGTGAAGTGCCCGAAGTGCGGCGCGGACGCAAAGCGCGAAACGGACACGATGCCTCAGTGGGCAGGCTCCTCCTGGTATTACCTGCGCTACATGGATCCTCACAACGACAAGGCGCTTGCCTCGAAGGAAGCTCTCGAATACTGGTCGCCCGTTGACTGGTACAACGGCGGCATGGAGCACACGACGCTCCACCTCCTTTACAGCCGCTTCTGGCACAAGTTCCTCTACGATATCGGCGTAGTTCCGACGTCGGAGCCTTACGCTAAGCGCACGAGCCACGGAATGATCCTCGGCGAGGGCGGCGTGAAGATGAGCAAGTCGCGCGGCAACGTCGTAAACCCGGACGACGTCGTAAACGAGTACGGCGCCGATACGCTCCGCCTCTACGAGATGTTCATCGGCGACTTTGAGAAGGCCGCTCCGTGGGATCCGAAGGGCATCAAGGGCTGCCGCAGGCTCGTTGAGCGCTTCTACAACCTTCAGGAGAACGTGATCGACAGCGACGAGATCCGCCCCGAGGTCGAGAGCGAGGTACATAAGGCGATCAAGAAGGTTGACGAGGATATCGAGACGCTGAAATTCAATACGGCTATCGCGACGCTGATGTCTCTCATCAACGTGTTCGGTCAGAAGGGCATCACGAGGGAGGAGCTTCGCATCTTCGCGATCCTGCTCAACCCGTTCGCGCCTCACGTAACGGAGGAGGTCTGGGAGCAGGCAAAGCTCGGAGACGGTATCCTTGCGCAGCAGAAGTGGCCGGAGTATGACGAGAGCAAGTGTGTGGACGAGACGGTCGAGATCGCCGTTCAGGTAAACGGCAAGATCAAGACGCGCCTCATGGTCGCGGCGGACGCCGACAGCGATACGGCGATTTGTGCTGCGAAGGCTGACGCAAAGGTCGCCTCCGCGATCGACGGCATGAACATCGTCAAGGAGATCTACGTAAAGGGCAAGCTCGTTAATATCGTGGTTAAGCCTGTAAAATAATTATTATTTCGCCGCTGCGCTTCGGTATCTTCCCGGACGCGGCGGCGTTTTTTGCAGGATTTGCACAAAGCGGCTGCAAAAGCCCTGTAAATGCGGCTCAAGTGAAGATTACGGAATTGTTAATTCTGTCAAAATCTGAAAAATACCTATTGAATATACTTTAGATTTGTTGTATAATGAAACTGTAATTTTGCGCCGCTTGACGGCCGAAAGGAGTAATTTGCTATGACTACGAATAAATCGGTTCTTGCATGGATCGAAGAAATGAAAGAACTCGTAACGCCCGATAAAGTCGTTTGGATCGACGGCTCCGAGGAGCAGCTCAACGCTATCCGCGCTGAAGGCGTTGCAACAGGCGAAATGATCAAGCTCAACGAGGAGCTTCTTCCCGGCTGCTACCTCCACCGCACAAAGCCTAACGACGTTGCGCGCGTTGAGGCAAGGACGTTCATCTGCTCAAAGAAGGAAGAGGACGCAGGCCCGACGAACCACTGGATGGATCCCACAGAGGCATACAAGATGCTCTTTGACATCGCGAGAGGCTCCTACAAGGGCAGAACGATGTACGTTATCCCGTATTCGATGGGACCGATCGGCTCGCCGCTCGCTCAGATCGGCTTTGAGGTGACCGACTCTATCTACGTCGTTCTCAATATGTCCATCATGACGAGAGTGGGCGCGGCTGTTGAGGAGGTTCTCGGCGACAGCGAGAACTGGATCAAGGGCCTCCACGCTTCCTGCGACGTTGATCCCGAGAAGAGATACATCACACATTTCCCGGAGGACAATTACATTATCTCCGTCAACTCCGCTTACGGCGGAAACGTCCTGCTCGGCAAGAAGTGCTTTGCGCTGAGAATCGCTTCCTACCTCGGAAAGAACGACCAGTGGATGGCAGAGCATATGCTCATTCTCGGCGTTGAGAATCCCGACGGCGAGGTCAAGTACGTAACGGGCGCGTTCCCGTCCGCCTGCGGCAAGACGAACCTCGCAATGCTCATTCCCCCGAAGAAGTACCGCGACGCAGGCTGGAAGGCATGGACGGTCGGCGACGATATCGCCTGGATGCGTAAAGGCCCGGACGGCAGACTCTGGGCTATCAACCCGGAGAACGGCTTCTTCGGCGTAGCGCCCGGAACGAACGAAAAGTCCAACCCGAACGCTCTCGCAACGACGAAGAAGGGCACGATCTTCACAAACGTCGCTCTTAACCTCGACAACAACACGGTTTGGTGGGAAGGTCTTGACAAGAATCCGCCGGCAAACGCTATCGAGTGGAAGGGCGAGCCGTGGAACGGTCAGGAGAGCACAGAGAAGGGCGCTCACCCGAACTCCAGATTTACGGCTCCCGCAGAGAACTGCCCCTGCATCAGCGAGAAGTTCAATGATCCCGCAGGCGTTCCGATCTCCGCTATCATCTTCGGCGGCAGACGTGCAACGACGACTCCGCTCGTATATCAGTCGAGAAGCTGGAACCACGGCGTATTCGTAGGCTCTATCATGGCTTCCGAGACGACGGCAGCAGCTACCGGCGCGGTAGGTCAGCTCCGCCACGATCCGATGGCTATGCTCCCGTTCTGCGGCTACCATATGGGCGATTACTTCGCACACTGGATCGAGATGGGCAAGATCCTCGGCGACAAGGCTCCGAAGATCTTCAACGTAAACTGGTTCCGTGTAGACGAGGAAGGTCATTTCATGTGGCCGGGCTTCGGCGACAACTTCCGGGCTATCCTCTGGATCCTCGGCCGCTGCGACGGCACGGCAGGCGCGGACGAGACTCCGATCGGCTTCGTTCCGAGACCTGAGGACATCGACCTCGAAGGCCTTGACATGGACGTTGAGGATCTCAAGAAGATCCTTTTCATCGACAAGGAGAGATGGTCGAAGGAAGCAGAGGAGATCGAGGAGTATTACAAGCTGTTTGGCGACAGACTCCCGAAGGAGCTTGCCGACGAGCTTGCAGGCCTCAAGTCGAGACTCGCATAAATTCAAGTCAGAAACGCGCACCGGCCGTCCGGCGGCTGTGTGCGGTGATGTCATAAAAAAAGCAGCTTTTGCTGCCGGCTTTTCCGCTCACGGCCGCCTTCGGGCAGCCGTGAGCTTGGTATATTAAGAAAAGCATAATCAGCGCGCTGTCCGCCGAAATGTGCGCGGACGTGTGCATCGCCTCTGCAAAAACGCAGAGCCTTGAAGGGGTACATCTATGCATCGAAGGATTGCGCGCCTGCTCGCGGGCGCATTGGCACTGACGTTTATGTGCGGCTGCGACTTTATCGAAAATATTCAGGGGCAGCTTTTTGAAAAAACAAAGTTTGACGACGATTCGGGCTACACCGAGGTCGTCCCGGAAAAGAGCGTTGACTGCGAATACTACGCTCCGAACGCGCAGATATCGTACGGCTACGATTCTCTTTACACCGACAGCCAGCGAGAGTGCTACGGTCTGATCGGCGATTCGGCTTACAGGATATCGGAAACGGCAGACAGCGAGGGCTGCTACGCGGTCGGCAAGGTCTGCATAACGGACAACAGCTTCACCGAGCGCGATATGGACTGCTGCATCAAGGCGTTCACGATGGATCACCCGGAGGTCTTCTGGCTGACCAACCGGTACACGTACGGCTCGGCAGGCAACCAGTCTGTGATCCAGCTTTATTCCTACGTAAGCGGCGAGGAGTGCAGGAGCAGGATCGCTCGGTTCAACGATGCCGTCAATAAGCTCGTGAGCGGCATACCGAGCGGACTAAAGCCGTATCACCTCGAAAAATATATCCACAATACGCTGCTCGACGGGTGCGTGTATGCGAAGGGAGTCCACACGGCGGAGGACGGCTGGGAGGAATTTACCTCGTTCGGCGCGATCGTAAACGGAAGCGCCGTCTGCGAGGGCTACGCTCATGCTATGTGCCTGCTGCTCAACAAGGTCGGGATCGAGTGCTACTACGCTAACGGCTACGGCGAAAACGCGCCGCATATGTGGAACACCGTTAAGATAGGCGACAACTGGTATCACCTCGACGCCACGTGGGACGACAATGACAACGCCTATTTCAACTATTTCAATCTCAGCGACAAGCAGGTCTCGACGGATCATATTATCGAGTCGACGATAGAGCAGCTAAAGGACAGAGACAAGCTGCCGGAGGTATACAACCTCTTTCTCCCCGAGTGCCCGACGGACGACGCGAACTACTTCGTTATCGAGTCTACGTATATCACCGGCTTTACGTTGAGCCGCGAGATCGTTGTGAACGATCTGATCGAGGCGGCGAACAACGGCGACGATATGTTTACGATACGGCTGTCGAGCGACTACGCATTCAACGACGCTATCGACGCGATGTTCAACGAGGAGCCGTATTATATGTTTGATTACATAAACGAGGCGAACGAGAGCCTCGACAGCTCGCATCAGATAAACAACGAGAACCTCGCAATAATCATGATCGAGAATTTCAACGCCGTTGTAGTCAAACTGGAGTACGTTTAAGGAGGCACTGATTAAAGCGAGTGCTCAGATTGCGCCGCCAGATTTTCAGGCAGATTGCACGAAACGACCGCAGGAATACTGACGTATTTCAAGGGAGTT
>CADAYJ010000019.1 GCA_902792115.1 uncultured Ruminococcus sp.
GTAATTGTCGCTAACGTACCATTCGGGAGTCTCGCCGTTCTGGTACTGGATCGCAACAAAGGCGATAAGATTGCTGTACGTACCGTCATACAGCTCGCTTGTCATGGGAAGCACAAACTGGAGCCTGTTTTTGCTGGTGAGTGTTATCTGGAGGCTGCTGCCTGCATTGGAATCGTTTTGGAATGTATCCATTATGACCGTGTGCCCGTTTGTATCGCCGCTGTACAGCGCTACTGTGCCTGATTTTCTCACCTTGCCGGACTGCGTGAGGAAGCTCTTGTTGTTGTATTCTATCCACGCCTTTGCCTTATCTCCAGCCGCAGCGATGCTTTCGTTATCGGCTGCTTCAAGATCATTGAGGCTGACGTAAACGACAGATACCTGCTTGATATTGCTGTCCATGTCGATATTCTTACCGTTATAGTAAACATTGAGCTGAGTATTCAGGCGCACATTCTTTGTATTATTCGCGTCGATGTACACGTCGGTTCCGTTGCCTGTTGCAGCCGCTCCGCCTATCTCGGACGCGCTCGCGTAGCTGTTCGTCTTCTTATACATCGAATAGAGCGTCAAATCTGACGTTATTCTGTTGCCGTAGATCCTGTCGGAGGAGACCTTTACATATTTGCCGTTATGAGCCTTTATATACCAGCCGTCGAAGTAGTAAGTCTCTTTAACTTCTTCGCTGTTCTGATCGGTATATACGTACGGCGCGGATGCAGGCGCTTCGACAACCTCTCCGGTGTAAGCAATATCCGTCGTAACGTCTCCCTCGCCTGTCCTGCCAAAGTATCTGACGAGGTAATCCGCTGCGCCGTCCGCACCGTTTTCAAGGGTTGCGCTCATCTCATCGGCTGCTCCGACGCGCTGATTGTAGAAGCCCTTATAGGTCGGGGCTATTGCCGTATTGTCCGCGAAGGTGATCGTCTCTTCATCGCCGAAGAAGTAGAGTGCATCGTCGCCGTTGCCCTGATTCGCAGGCTTCAGCGTTCCGTGGTAGGAAGGCTCTTCCTCGCCTTCAAGCTGTAATCGCTTATCGGAGCATACGGTGAGGGTGTACTGCTTAGGCTCGTTGAATGCCCAGAGCACGATCCTTGTAAGGTTCGTTGTCTGAGGATCGACGTTATCCTTGTACACTGTTTTTCCTTCGACCGTATCATTTGTTCCGGCAAATCCAATCGGCGTATTATTATTGTCATAATATGTGATCCATTTTTCGGCGTCTTGTCCGCTTTGAAGATTTCCGAGATAATCGGTGTGGTACGCGCACTTCTGGTCATAATCGGGTACGTTCTTATACTTTTCCGCGCCGTAATTCATTACGCCTTTTTCAAGAACGTCGTCCTTGTGATAAACGCGGTCACCGAGGCCGGCAGAAGCGTCGATCGCCTCCGTCTGAGTCGTCCAGATCACGTAATCGTCGATAACATTTGTGAGATCGCCGATAAAGGTGATCCCTTCGTCTGATTTTGTTCCGACAAACGAGCCTAGCTTTGCTTTGAGAGAATCGTAGTCTGTAATATCGGTAAGCGTATAGTGAAGCGTTGTCGGCTCAGATTTGATCGTCGCTGCTCTATTGTTCTGAACGTCCCTGTCGTAGAATTTGAATTCAAGCTGGATATCCTTTGTTACTACAACAGGCTTAAGGTCGGAGAACAGCTCGATCTTTGCAAACGCCTTTTCACTTCCCTGCGAGCCGAAAAGCTCGGTTACAGTGTAATCGTAAGAAAGAATCGTACCCATTGACGTATTTGATGCGCCCTGCGTATCCTTCGCCAGATACTTGCTCTGATTCTGACCTGCATTTTCACTGTACTGGTACAGACTTGTAAGCTCAAAACCTGCGTCCGGCAGAGTGCGGATATTAACTGTTACCTTGTCTGCATCAGGATACGACGCGATGTTGATCTCAAGCGAATCGACTTCGTTTCCGGTGACGATCGCCAAAACATTATTGGTGCTGTCCCTGACCGTTACAGACTCAACATATGTGCTGCCGGTTCCCGTGTGAGCCGCGGGATCAGAGGGATCAAGCGTCTGCTCGGCGTACAGCTTATGATCGACATGGAGCAGCTTCGTGTCTGCAGGATCGACAGTCTCCTTTGAATATACGGCTACGAAGGTTGCAAAAGAAGACATTCTTCTGTAAGCCTTTGTATTCTCTGTGATCGGGTTGAGCACTTCGCCGCCGGTATCCAGGAACCAGCCCTGAAAGACGTAATTGTACGTTGTATTTCCCTCGTTTACGGTCGAGACGCTGTCCGCCCTAAGCTGGAAATAATCGGAGGAATCCTTGTCAACGTTTGTAAGTGACGTCTGACCGTAATGAGGCTTGCCAAGCTCGGAATTGTCGAAGCAGGCAACCGCACCGGTGATCGCGCCCTTGTTCTTACCGGGGATGTATTCGTCAAGGAGGTATTTCTTTCCCTCATACTCGAATATATTGTTTCCCGACGCGCTGTTGTCCTGAAGAATGTAGATCTTTGTATTTGCGTAGATCTTTGAATCGGAATATCTCGAATAATACCAGCGTCCGTCATTGCGGTAGCCGGGATTTGAGGCTGCTTTGTAGCGGCCGTCCGAATTGAGCGCCGATTCGTACGTTATCTCAACAGGAACTCCCTTATATTGATTGAAAAGATTCACGTAAGTGCCGAACAGTTTTGTCACCGCGGCGCTGTGGATATCATTGCCTGAGTCTTTCGGCAGATAATGGGCAAAGTGCTCTTTTGCAGCATTATCATTTACCGATAACGAGCCTTTTTGATACGCCGAGAGATCCGAGGTGGTAATAAACGCCGACGGCGGCAGAGCGCCTTGCAGTGTATATGTATTTCCGTCATACGTATACACATTCCACTTTGTAGCATACTCTCCCAGGTACTTGTCGTTGACCTGATCGGCAGGTTCCGAACTATATGAGTAGTAATTGATATAACCGTCGGAGACTACAAACAGCTTTCGGCTGTTGTCGGCGCTTTTAACGTCGCTTTCGGTCGGGAACGAATCTGTAAGCCTGTTGCCGAAAAGATCGACGGGGTGATCGTCGTAATCCACGAGAACATTCCAGCCGTTTTCGCCAAAATTACTCTGTTCACTGAGCTGGTTTCCAAGTCCGTCGTTTTCATCGCCGTATTCTGCACCGGCGTTGTTGAACGTCCTGTACTTGAAGCTGAAGATGATCTCCTGAACATCCGGAAGATCACTGAGGGCAAGGAAGTCGTCATAGTCGTACGTCTGCGCATTTGCCATGCGGCGGTTATCGTCGTTCCAATCGCCCACGGTGTTGTTCAGCCCGTTAAAGTCACTGTACTTTCTCAGAGTCATACCGTGAACATCGTCCCAGATATAGTTGTTCAGGGTGATACCCTTGATATACCCCAACCCATCGATATATTTCGGAACCTGCATATAGAACGAGCCGCCCTCGGAGATCATCGGCTGACCGGGGTAGCCGCCGAGCGCATGAGCCATGTTTTCACCCGATGAGGTATTGTCTTTGCCGTATTCATACCACGCAAAGCAGGATATCGTGTTACCCCATTTTTCACGGACTCTGCCGGCAAAATCCTCGACTGCGAAGGTTATGTAGTTTTCTGAATTATTCCCCTCGAAATAATAGTACACAGGGGTGATCTCAACGGCCTCGACTGAGGTGTCGTTCGGAACTATATAGCTGTATGTATAGACGCCCGTATCGTAATGCGCCTGAGCTTCATTGATGATGCCGTATGCCTTTCCGTTTACAACGAAGGCTTTTACGTAATACCTTGATTTGTAAGCGTCGTTGATTGTCGTTGTGATATTGATTTTTGTGCCTCTCGCGGCGGCGGCGTGCTTCACGCGGTATGAGGAGCCGTCATAGAAAAGCGTCTCGTAGCCGGGGAAGCCGTGCTTTGAATCGGACTGATCGGCTCCGTCCGCCCATATCTCCGTCTGCGCCAATTTTGAGTACTTGTTATAATCATGGTCATGGTCACGGACAGTACCGCTTTTTGCGTAGACATTGATCTGACCATCGGCCGGGGTGACGGTTTCGTTCAGAGGATCGGAAAAGTCTCTGACGTCAAATCTGCGAACATAGTGAACGTTATAATTATTATCTGTAAATATGTTTTTTTGGTTATTGGCCACATAAACGCTTTTGACCGAATTGCTCTTATAGGTTGTACTTGAATAAGAAAAGTCCAAATCCTCGCCCTGATGAGCTGAATAATCATAATCACGCTCTGTATTTTCAACCTTATCGCCTATTCCCGAACCATCGCTGAACTGCACCTTTGTTGCGGTCGAAAAGTTGGTTACATCAAGTGCGTATAGATTGTCATAACCTTCGACGCTGTGCAGCAGCATTCCCGGCCAGGTTGTGAGGCTTTCGCTGCTGTTCCAAAAATGTGCATAACGTGGAGTCCATTGATTGTAATTGTTTACACGATAAAGCAGATACGTTTTTCCGTCGTTGATGTTGATACCATCGGTGCCGGGAGTGTATTCCGACCAACTTTCGTTGTAATAGTTTTTACTCAGAGTGCCGGAAGAGGTATACTGAATTTCGAGGTCGGCCGTTTGAACATCGCTTACTTTAAAAATAACTTTTTCATAATACGACGGTATATCTGCATAGTATATCCCGTTTTCAAGGAAAGTCATCTGAACACCGGGAAAGGCTGCATTTTGATATACGGTTTGAGCACTATCATTATTTCCTTCTTTTCTCTCTGTAAATGCGTATATTGAGGGCGTTCCGGAAGGAGATTTGTAATAGATCCGATTTGTCTGCCCGTAATGTAAGCCGGTATTCCCATAAAAGGAATAAACATTCCCCTGAGAAGTATTTATAGGGATATCACCAGATTGTTTTGCAACACTTCCATAGCTATTGCATTTATTAAAGATAATCCTATCATCGCGGGAATCAAGATTTATCTCATATAAGCCGTCGCTGTTTACAGATGTAATTTGAGTACCCGGCCATGTTTCGGATGAATTTGTATAATGAGTGTCGTTACCATAATTCCATGACCAGATTTTCAACATATCGTAAGATTGCGGAGCAAGTAAGTAGATCGTATTAGTATCCCCCGACCTTGCCGGCAAGGTTTTTTCTCTGTTTCCAAGCGTAAGGACAGGCGCCTGCGATTCCGAGGGGCGTTCCGATTCCGCGTTCTCCAGAGCTGCCGCCGGTGCTGCCGGAGCGTCTTCGGCGGAGGAAATCTGCGCTTCCTCCGGGGGCGCGGTATTCTCCGCGGCGTTGTTTTGCTGCGTGTCCGTGTTTATGAAATCTGTGCTGACTGTATTAGATGAAACGACAATGGTCGAGGTAACAGCCAGAACGACGGAAAGAAGGAGCGAAGCTGCGCTGCTGCCAAGACGTGAATATTTCTTTTTCATTATAGTACCTCCATATTCAGGTTGTAAAGGAAGGGCGATCACGGAGCGGGATCGGGCGAAGGAGCAGGCGTCGGCTCAGGCGGAGTAACTGCGCCGCTGAAATCGCCGCCAAGACCGCCTCCCTCACCGCCTGTGAGGGGATCCTCTGCGCCGTCGTTCGCCGGGTTTTCCATTGCGTTGCTGACCGTCAGGATATCGGCAAGGCACAGCGTCTTTATCAGCATTTTCGGGGTTTGATACAGCTTGCGGTTCATGATCTCATCAAAAGTATACATTTACTTATTTCACCTCATCATTTGTGTTTGCAGCGTTCATTTGTCAGCAAAAGAATATAATTATCAGATATATTATTATTTCTCAAAGCTATCACGCTGATGTGGTATTTTGCACAATAGTAAGGAACACACTACCTCGATATTGTTAAAATCAATAATAACATATCCGACAGAAAATGTAAATAGTATAACAGAAAAAAGTATATTTTTTTAATGCCTTTTTATGGGTTACCGAAGCTCAGACGAAAAAAAGTCCGCAGGCGTAGCAGACCTGCGGACGTTTTGATATATTCTGTTTTCTCCGAAGATTACGGATATACTCTGTATGAAGTATCGTAGTTCTGGTTGAAGTTGTTTGCCCAGTATGTCTGGCCGTTTACTTCGTAACGAACACAATACTCAAAGCCGCTGAAATTGAAAGAGTCGCTGTAAAGTGTTGCTACCCAGTTCTCTGTGCCGTTGGCATTTGTGGAATCGTAGCTCATCGGAATGTCTGTGTATGTGTTCCAGTTATCCATTGTGTATCTTACAACGACATCCTTGTCGTAAGCGTAGTTCTGGAGCGTAGCGTAGATGCGGTTGTAACCGAGTGTGAAGAAGCCGCCTCTGTTTACAGTGACAGGAGCTGTGCCGAGGTTCTCGTTCGTGTAGTTCATGCCGCCGTTGTTGTCCCAGATCGTCTCGCCGTTTGCTTCGTACTTGATAGCATACTCGGGATTGTAGCTGTTGAAGCTAGCCTTCCAGAGCTTGGAGCCGTCGGAAAGAGTTGTGAAGTACTCAGCCTCAGTGTCTTCCCAAGCCTGACCTTCGAGCGGATTGTAGTGGATCGTTACCTTCTGATCATAGGAGTTAGCGTCTGTCTTGACATAAACGACTCTCTGAACGATGCCGTACTTGCAGAAATAAACTTCGCTGCTGTAAAGGCTTACGTCCGTTGTGGAAGCGTTAGCTGTGAGGCTTGCGTTTGCGCCAAGGATCGCAATGATCATGCTGAGCGCTGCGAGAACTGCGATAACTTTCTTAGTAGAAGCTGTCTTAACCATTTTCTTTTCTCTCCTTATACTTGTTTAACAAATGTCGAAAATCTTTTCTTTCCCTGATAATCTCCGGCAGTCGTTCGCCGGACTTTTCATGTGCGCGCTACGGTTGTTATTATACATCATGCACAAGTTCTTGTCAGTCCTTTTGTGCAACATTTTTGTACGACACTTTTAATTTGGTTAGATGTTAATAATGATATTTCCCAAATACAGGTGCTTTTGTGGAGAATCACGCCTTTTTAATTCTAAATTAGAATTATTAGTGTATATTTACACTATTTTCTCGCACTTTTGTTCGATTATGATGATTTTTTTATTACAACTGATTTCATGACTGTTATTTTTAACGCAAAAAGCCAAAAACAAATATCGCCACTGTACAAATGAGTGTAATAATGCTATAATATGAATATATATTTGTGAAATCAAAGCTCATTTGCGGCTGAATCAGAGGATTGCAATGAAAAGAAAGATAATCGGAATAACGATAATAGTCATAGGGTGCTGCTTTGTGCTCTACCCTATCATCGGAAATATTGTCAATGTTATCAGGCAGAACAACGTACAGGCGGAATACAACGCAATGGTGCAGACGCTTAACGACGAAACGAAGTCCACGCTGAAATCTGACGCCGACGATTACAACAAAAAGCTCGCCGCCGGAGATCTCAACGTGATATCTACCGACGAGGACAGCCTTGAGGAAAACTACGACGACGGAACGGGCTACCGCTCGGCGCTCGACATCGGTACGGGAGAGATCGCATTTATAACGATACCGAAGATCGACGTCAGGCTTCCGATCTACCGCGGTACGAATCCCGAGACGCTTGAGAAGGGTATCGGACATCTCAGAAACACTTCACTGCCGGTCGGCGGAGAAAGCACTCACTGCGTTCTGACGGGGCACACGGGGCTGCCGTCCGCAGAGCTTTTCACGGGGATATCGAAGCTGACAGAGGGCGACCTTTTCTATATTCAGTATCTCGACGAGATCCATGCGTACAGCGTTGACCAGATAAAGGTCGTCGAGCCGAACGACAGCTCGGATCTGAAAATTTTTCCCGGGAAGGACTATATTACGCTGCTGACGTGCTACCCCTACGGCATAAACTCTCACAGACTGCTTGTGCGCGGCGAACGTGTTCCGTACAACGGAACGATCGAATACAACAACGACGGTACTGTCAAGGGCGTAAGCGCGACAGAACAGGCGGAAACGCTCGATACGCCGGCAGCCGATGCCGGAGAAGGCTCTGCGCTGTTTGATGATTTCACGAATCACACGGCAAAGGTCTCCGTTTACGGCTACCACATGGCGCTCGGAACGATCATTGTTATCGTAAGCATAGTTATTGCTGCTGTTCTGGCTGCCGCCGCGTTCACCGTAGTTTCAATAGTGAAGCAGAGAAAGCGCAGCAGGAACGGCACGGAGGAAAATGAACAATGAAAAAATACAGAATACTGATGGCGTGCGGCGTTTCTCTGCTCGTCATAGGCGTTGGGATCATGGCGGCTCCGCACATTGCAGGGTTTATCAACGAACAGCGCATGAAGGGCACTATTGATGAGTTTGACGAGGGTATCGCTCAGATGTACGAGGATACCGACACGAGCCGGCTCGCCGCCGAGATAGAAAGAATAAACAGCTCGACCGATACGGACTACACGATCGGAGACTACGTCCGCGACAACAATATCAAGGCAGACGAAAAGAGCAAGAAGTACGACTGGGCGCTGCTGTCGCTTTTGAAGGAGCAGATGGAGCAATACAACGTCGACCTTATCGAAAACGGGCAGGCAGAGCTGAACGATCCCTTCTCCTTCGAGCAGCCGTCATTTCTGCTCAACACATACAGCATTTCAGACAATGTATTCGGTCATATTTCGGCGCCGTCAATAAAGATGGATCTTCCGATCTATCTCGGCGCGAATCAATACAACATGAACTTCGGCGCGGTGCATCTTTCGTATTCCTCGATGCCGATCGGCGGTCGCAGCACGAATTCGGTTTTTGCGGCGCACAGGGGGTATATCGGAAAGATATTTTTCGACAACATCGTCTTTCTGAAAGCCGGCGACGATGTGTATATCACGAATCCTTGGGAGAAGCTGCATTATAAGGTCACAGAGACAGCGATAATCTCGCCCTACGATATTGAACAGTGCTATATTCAGGAGGGGCGCAGCCTGATCACGCTCCTTACCTGCCACCCCTACGGCTCGAATGAATTCAGATACATGGTCGTTTGTGAGCAGGTGAATGAAGACGATACGATAAAATATCCGCCCCAGACCGAGACGGATACGGAATAGATAATAAAAACCCGGCACGGCGCATAACAGGATAAACGAAAAAAGGACGATCTCAATTAAGAGGTCGTCCTTTAAATATGGGAGACACTGATTAGATCGAAGGCACCGAATGCACTTCCCTATTTATTCAGTGGCTCCCGGGATTTTTACGCTTCTGCGCCTGACTTCCTGCGCGCTTTGATCGCGAGTGTTATGAGCAGGCCGCCTGTAACAGCGATCGCGAGACCTACGAGAGAGATGCCGATGATGCCGGCGCCGCCAGTCACGGGGAGAGTCTCTTTCTTCTTCTCTTTGATGTTGACAACGTCGATCGAGGTCGTCTTGTTGTCCTTCATCTTTACCGATGCTGTAAGAACATTATTGTTTGCCTGATAGCCGCTCGGAGTTTTTGTCTCCTTGAGGTAATACGTACCGTCGCGGAGACCGACGAAGCTGAACTTACCGTCCTTGTCGGAGGTTGCGGAGAATATCTTATTCTTGCATTCCTTGTCGGAGTAGAGGGTAAATTCCGCGCCTGCGAGAGGCTTTTTGTCCTCGTCGTGCTTTAAGCCGTAGATAGCGGACGTCCATACCTCAACGACAGGAGATTCTATTGTAGAAACCGTCGTTGTTGTGTTTCCGTCGCCGGGGCCGGGAACATCTATATCGGTATCCGATCCGATATCGGGCGCGCCGCTGAGCTTCGTAAATGTAAGCGTGGCAACATTCGGGATAAGCTCGCCGACAGCCTTGTCTGCGTCGAGGTCGATCGCCGTCGGATAGATGATATCTATCCACTTATCCTGATAAACGGAGATAAGAGATGGATCAAAGGATACCGTGATCTTCTGCTTGTTGACTTCTGCCTTGAACTCCTTATCCGAGAGAGCCTTACCTGCTACGGAAGCCTTTACTTCGTCTGCCGCAGGGGGAATGAGTCTGTCGTCGATAACATCATTTACTGTGAAGTAGTTCATTTTGCTGGCGCTTGAAGGAACGAGAACGGAAACCTTCCAATACGCCTTGTGACCGATGATGGAGGCGATGTTACCCTTCTCGCCCCATGTCTTTCCGTCGTCCTCGGAAACCTTCTTGGTGATCTCGGGATTCGGAAGGATCTCGATTTCACCCTCCTCCTCTTCCATCTGCTGCTTCGGATAAGCGAACACCTCATACATATAATCGGTGCCGTTCGGAGCTGTCATAGGAAGATCAACGTAGAAAGGAATCATATTACCGACAGCATTTTTCGGTCTTTCATTTTCCATAACGAGGTAGCGCCCCTGCTTTGAGGCGGGAACTGTCAGCGTAACAGCGCCGGTCTCGTCCGAGAGATCCGTCGTAAAGGAGGGCGTGTCCTCGGAATTGCCTTCACTGTCAGCAAGATAAAGCACAAAGCTGACTCCTGCGATCGGCGTTTTGTCCGGGATCGTCAGCTTCTCGCCGGTAACGGAGGCGTCAACAGTCACCTCGCTGCCCACATTACTTTGCAGGGCGTAGATCGTAAGGGTAACGTCCTTTGTTGAGTCCTTTTCCTGCGCGGATGCGGTGATCGCAAATGATCCCAATACCACAAGCGCCGCAAGAAGGACACCGAGAAATCTAGTAATTTTCATAGACATTGTCCTTTTCTTTTGGTATACATGGGCAAGGGGAACTCCCCTGTGCCCTGGGCATTAAGATCAGCGAGCGCCAACCTTTTTTGACTTACAGAGGAAGAAGCCAACGAGTGCGAGCGCAGCGCCGGCAAGTGCATATACGCCCGCGCCTGCGCCGCCTGTGAGCGGAAGATCAGTCGTGGGGATATTAACGATGTAGTTTACTGCTTCAAGAGAGAAGTTGGACTCTGTTGCCTCGGCGATCGTCTTGGCAGACGTCGGAGTAAACTTCACGAGAGCGTTCTCAATGCCTGTGATCTCAAACGGGATCTTTGCGCCGATAAGCTCGTAGCCCTTGGGAGCCTTTGTCTCAACGAGATAATACTTGCCGGCAGCAAGGCCCTTGATGGAATACTTTCCGTCCGTTGTTGTGATAACGGAGCCGATCGCCTTGTCATCCGCAGCGTTGTAAAGCTGGAACTCGGCGTTGAGAGTAGTCTTCTCGTCGCCCTTCTTGATCTTTGTGAAGTCGAGAGCGCCTGTCCATACGTACGGATCGTCCTTGCCGTCAACATCGCCGGGATTTGTCGGCCAGGAGGGCTTTGTTGTGTCTGTATCGGTATCGCTGTCCGCCTTGTCTGTGTCGGAAGCGTCCTCGGGGAGCTTGGAGGGATCTACGTCGTCGCCGTCCGTATCGGGCGTGTTGTCAGTGTAGCCGGAAACATCTGCTGCGTTCGTGTACTCAAGGACAACGTGGTTGCCGATCTTCTGAGCGATCGAATCGGGGTTGTTGAGGTCGATCTCCGTTGTGTACTTAAGATCAACGGTCGTGTTCTTGACCATCTTCTTGATACCGGACTCGGCAAACGTAAGAACGAGCTTGCCGTTTTCATCAAACTTGCCGGAGTAATCGCCCTCAGCAAACGCCTTGTCCTCGCCCTCAGCGTTGTTAATAGCTGTTACGGCGGAGGGGTTGATGAGTCTCTTCTCGAGGATATCCGTTACAACGAGAGCCTTGTAGTTCTCGATGTTTTCGGGGAGGTTGATCGTGATTTTCCAGTATGCGAGCTTCTTGTCATAGGACATGATGGAAGCGGACATACGGTAGTCGGCGTCCTTGTCGGAAACCTTCTTTGTGATCGTCGGGGTGTTCTGGAAAACACGTACCTTCGGGTAAACGTCTACCGTGTAAAGGAGTCCGTTGTCCGTCGGGTTAGTCATGGGGACGTCCACCTCGAAATCCTCAAGCAATACGGACTGGTTAGTACCGAGAGTCTTCTGATGAACGGTGTATCTGCCCTTTGTGAGGTCAGCGGCCGTTGCGAGACCGTTTTCGTCTGTTGTGATCTCAACTGTCTTAGCCGCATCGCCTGTACCTGTCGTTACGGTAAACACGGCGCCGGCAATGGGATTTTCGAGCTTATCGCTCTTACCCTCAACGTCTGCGATACCGGTCGCGCTCTCTGTGCCTGCCTCAGCGGTTCCGGGCGTTCCGGCATAAAGATGGATATTAAGAGCAAGGGGCTTTTTTGCGTCGTAGATCACGTCATCAGCGGCGCTCGCACTGAGTGCGAAGCAAGACATCACGATCATGAGCGCCAAAAGCACGCCAAGAAATCTTTTTCCTTTCATAATTTATTTCCTACTTTCTTTAGTATAAAATATGGGGATCAGTACGGATCAGGTATCCTTTTTCTTCGACTTTGAGGGACGAAGGATATAGATACCGAGTGCAATCAGTGCGATACCGATGGGGATCATTACAAGAGCGCCGATGCCTCCGGTGCGGGGCATTCTTCTCGTATCCGGATCGCTGATCTCGACTGTCGAAACGCCGTTCTCCGTTACGGAAACGTAGACGTATTCGCCGAGAAGCTCGTGTCCGGAAGCGGACTGCGTCTCATATACCACGTAATCGCCGGGCGTAAGATGGGTGAACATGATCTCACCGTTCTCGTCCGTTCTGTCTGTCTGTACCTTTGCGTCCTCGGCAGGCTCCCATGCGTCGCCGTTCTTAACTGCCTTCGCAAGGGCGATCGTTGCGTCGGGAAGCGGCTTACCGTCCTTACCGGTCTTAATGACCTTGACGTCGCCGAATTTTTCCTTTGAGGTGTTTTTGAAGGTGACGTCTGCCGCAGCGACCTCGTCACCCTTTTCAAGCTCGCCATTTACGGCATAATACTTGACGGAGATGGGATCTGCGTTTGCGTCTACCTCAACGAGGTACTTTTTGGTATCGCAGGTGTAGTCGTCATTCGACTTGCTTGTCTCCTCGAGCACGTATGTGTACTTCTCCTTGAGCTGGAGATTCTCGAGAGTGAAGCTGACCGCACCGTTCTTGCCGTTCTTGGCTGTTAATACTTCCTCTGTCTTCGCACCGTTTGCGACCTTGGTCAGAGCAAAGTCGAACTGTACGGAGGAAGCCTTTCCGTCAAGGAGCTTCTGAGCGTTGATTACCGCCTTGTCGGAATTGATCGTGTTCTTTACTGTTTCAACGGCCGCCTTGCTGCCTACCGTAAGCTCTACCTCGGCTTTGTCGGCAGTATAGACGCTCTTCTGCGCGTCCGTCATTTTCTCGACGAACTTGACCTTGGAGCCTACGGGAAGATTGAGCATCTTCGCTTCGCCGGAATTAGCGACGCAGGTGACCGTTCCGTCCTTCTTGTCAGGGTAAGAGGTCTCGCCGGGGAGCTGAACGAAGTAATCGAAATCGAACGCGGAGTTGTCGGACGCGCTGTTCGGTACTTCCTTCTTTATGCCCACAGAGCCGAGCTTGACCTTGTTTACGGCTGTAACCGTAAAATCGTTGTACTTATCCGAAGATGTGCTTGCCGTTGCAAGATCGAAGGAAACGGAGCTTCCGCTCTTTCCGCTGACTACGGTGTAGTCGGCCGCGGACGCCTTGTCTATATCCTTGCGGAAGTCGTCAACTACGGTGTAGGACGTGTCGTATGTATACTTGTCCTTGTCGGCAACGGACTCCGTAACGGTGATCTTCTTGCCGTCCTCGAACTTGTTCTTGTACTCTACGAACTCGCCGTCGCCGAGAGCCTTTGTTTCTTCCGTGACAGTGTCCGACGTCTTGAAGCTGAAAAGATCCTTATTCGTATTATAGTAGTTCTCTACACGGCCGATGACGCTCTGGTCGATGCCGCTGTAATCTACCTTTTTCTCAACAGTTACGTAGTTGTCCGGGATCTCGGGCGCCGGGCTTACGGAGAAGCCGAGGTGAAGGTTACTCTCAACAAGACCTCTCTCCATGTAGAACACGGTGATTGTGTGCTTCTTTGCGTTGTTATAGACCTTGTTGCCGTCAACCGTCTTGAAGTCGTCAGCAGCTGTGAAAATTCTGTCCTTAAAGTAATCTGTCTTATTGTCATTCTTGAGATATTCGTTCTGTCCGTAAACGGGCGTATCCTTTAGAAGAACAGCGCCGTAATCTACGTACGAATACGGACCGGACTGCGGATCGTTCTGATCATGCTTGCCGTTGAGTGCGAAGGAGATGCTGCCCTTGGCGTTGCCGTGGTCGCCGCCGAGGTCGAGCGCCAGCTTGTTATCAACGAATACCCATACGTCGTCGTCGCCCTCAAAGGTGAACTGCATCGGGATCTGCGTCTGAACGAATTTTCCGTCCTTATCGGTCGAATAAACCATGCCGTCCTCGGTGAGGTTGAACTCCATCTCGAGCCTCATACCGAAGCCGTAGTCGTGAGCGATAGCCGCGCCCGTGCCGTCGCCTGTGTCGAACGGGAAGAATCCTCTGTGATCCTTGTTGTTTCCGCCGAGAGCATTGAATGCGTCGATCATCTGCATTCCCTGATCGTTAGTATAGTTGATCTTCTTCGGCACGCCGTTCTCATATTCAAAGTAAACAATATCGGGCTTTGCGTTGATATCCTCGTTCATTCCCATTGAATCGAACTCATACATTATGTATGTCGTTTCCGAGCTTTGGGCAACGGGAACCTTGACAACACGCATCGGGAACTCGGTCTTTACAATATTTGTAAAGTCATTCGAGCTAAAGAACGGCGAGATCAGCTTTCTGGCGCCGTTCGTCGTCATGCAGAGGTCTCTGTTATCACCGTAAAGCTCATTCTCAACGAGACCGTGGACGCTTCCGCCGTAGTTCTGGATACCGAGAAGATACTTTGAAGACTCTGAGTCGTTGGCGAAGATACTGAAGTTCTTCAGGCCGTCGTCATCGGTATAGCTTGAGATCCTGTTTTCATGGCGAAGATGAGCGACGTGCGCCGAAGCCTCATGCGCCGTAACATCATCAACGGATCCGGAATAAATATGCTTATCTCTCAAAGTACCGTAAGGCACGCTGATCATATCATTCGTATAGTCAGACGTGATATTGCCGAAATAAAGAGGATACGGCCAATCATACGTCTCGGAGAGACCGGAAAGATATTTGTTCCAGCCGAAATACGGTATTCTGTGAAGATATGTTCTGGAGGTCTCGTAATCGCTGTTCGTGCGCCAGCCGTTGACCATCTCGTTGTCGGTCAGATAGTCATAGAACGTAGCAGTAACGGGGAACAGCTTCGTGTTGTTCACCTCGTAGTCCTGCTTTGCCTCGTTGTAGTAACCAACAGCGGCGTCGGGGAACGTGATGCCGCCTTTGATCACACTGCCGGAACCGTAGATACTGCTTGCATTCTGCTTAACGTCACTTCCAAAGGCGTCTGTTAATGCGCCCCAGCCGCTGCCGTCGTACTTATATACAGGATTGCTGTTTTCGTATTCCTTGGTGGTTTTCAGGTAGAAGCATCTGTTTGTATCACTCCAACCATTGAGGTCAAACTCCCACGATTCTCTCTTGCCAATATTGCCGCTTGTGACAGCACCGTCATTGTTGTTATAATCAAGCACATTGACATTGCCGACAACTATATCATCAAATTTAGTTGCTTTGTCCAGAGTGGTAAATTCCTTGTCCTCGCCCCACAGACGAAGAAGCTTGAAACGGTCAAAATCGTAGTTTGCGGTGAACGAATAGATTCTGCCCTCCTTTTCGTCATTTCCGTCCTTGAACTTGTGGGTATAAACGTAGTGCAGACGGTAGTACATATTCTTTTTTGACTGCGTATTCCATGTCCATACGCCGACCTCGCTGTCCTTATCCCACCAATTATTGTTGTTGGGATCCGTAGACGTGGGATCATAGAATGCAACATAGAACGTCTGACCGGTCGTGTCTGCTTTGGCTTTGATGCTCACCGCGTTGCCGACAAACAGCATGGAGAGAAGGATCATCAAAGCAAGCACAGCGGACACTGCTCGCAGCTTTAGGCTGCATTGCCTTTCTGTGTTTGAAAAATGCATTCATTTTTCCATCCTTTCTTTTGGATTTTTGCCGCCCGAATGGCTCTGACACACTATAAGCGGCAAATGTTGGTACAATAGAGAAAAATGAAACTCTTTTCACATTGTACAACTATTATATACTAATTTCAAGAAAAATTCAATGGTTTTCACGAATTATTTTTTAGATTGTCACATTGGATAGATTTGTTACACACTTATGTAATCTAAATACTATTCAAAAAATAAATGTATGGAAAATCATGCAAGCGGCAAGCGGAAATTTCAGCATGATACACAAAAAGAAAAAGCCACAGACTTCACATAAACAACGCCTGAGTCCGTGGCTTTCAATACAGTTTTATTGTTTTGCCGCGCGGAAGATCTTCTTCTCCGGATCTGTCTGTCCGGAGAAGGTGAAGACAGTCTTTGCGATCACGCTCTCGCCGCCGCGAACGCCCTGCTCCGTGCAGAGCGTGAAGGTGAAGCCGTCTGACGGTTCGCCGATGAAGTAAAGCGTCGAGAGATCAAGCTTCTTCGTGCAGTCTGCCGAACGGACAAGCGGAAGCGCCCTGCCCTTGCGGATAAAGACAAGCACCTCATTACCGGGGATCTCGAAGAAGCGGTGGCCTTGAGACACCTCGGAAACGGTGAAATCGTCCTCGCTTCTAAAGCGCACGGCGAGCATATCCTCCGGGATATACACGCTGCGGCCCAGCGCATTCGGCTCGTAAACGGGCGCGATCATAATATTTGAGCCGACCATGAGCTGATCCTCGACGGCTTCGGCAAAGCGGTCGCCGCGGAACTCGAAGGCAAGCGGCTTGAACATCATGTCGTTCTCCTCGGCGGCGCGTATAAATTCGCTGTACAGATACGGGATAAGCGCGTAGCGAAGGCGGAGGAGCGACCGGAAGGCTTCACGATCCTTGAATTGATAGAATTCCTGGTCGCGCGTGCCGATCGCGGCATGGTTGCGCATCAGGGGGTTGAAGATGCCGAGCGCGAGCCAGCGCAGGGCAAGCTCCTCAGTGCAGTTGTCGCCAAAGCCGACCATATCTGCGCCGGTGTACAGGAAACCGCACATATTGAGAGAAGGCAGCATTTGCAGATTCAGCTTCAGGTGCGACCACCAGGACTGATTGTCGCCCATCCAGATGCCGCTGAAGCGGTGCATTCCGATATACGAGGCGCGGGAGAACATGAGTATATTCTTGTCGGGAGCGATCCTGCGGAACGCATCCGACGCCGACTTCGTCATTGCATATCCGTAGAGGTTGTGGACGCGGTCGTGGCAGACGCGCTCACCGTCCGCGTTGTGGTATATCGCGGAATAATCGGACGCGCTGTTTGAGAGCCCCTGCACCGTATCCTTCAAATTGAAGAAATCGTAGATACCGAGATTTTTGCCCTTTAAAGACGCGATCTTGTCGATAGCATTGTCAAGACCTGCCTGAGAGTAGAATATCGCAGGCTCGTTCATGTCGTTCCAGAAGCCGTCTATACCGGCGTCCGTGAGACGCTTGTAATTCATGCCGAACCACTCGGCAGCCCTGCTGTTCAGAAAATCGGGGAAACAGACCTTGCCCGGCCAAACGGCGGCAACAAAGTCATTCCCGTACTTGTCCTTGCAGAAGTAACCGTTATCGCGCCCCTGCTCGTAAATATCGTAGCCCTCCTCGATCTTTACGCCGGCGTCGATGATCGGCACGAGATGGATATTCTCCTTCCCGACCTCCGAGACGAATCTCTCGAAATCGGGGAAGCGATCGGAGTTTACGGTAAAGTCCTTGAAGTCCTCCATGTAGTCGATGTCGAGGTACACGGCGTCGAGAGGAAAGCCGTTTTTGCGGTAACCGTCTATAACGGCACGGACACTGCTGCTCGTTGCGTAGCTCCAGCGGCTCTGCTGGAACCCGAATGCCCAGAACGGGGGGATATAGCTTTTACCGATTAGCTCTCTGAAACGGCGCACAACGTCGAGCGGCGTTTCACCGGTGATAACGTACAGATCGTAGTCGGGCATTCCGACGGTGACAGAAAGCATATCGACGTTTGAATAGCCGATATCAAAAACGATACGCTCGGGGTAATCGACGAAGATCCCGAATACGGATTCGCCGTCCACAATAACGAACGGGTGCGCACCGTAAAGGGAGCGCTTCGTCTCGGTGTGCATCGGATCGTCGGAGCAGTACGTCTCATAGATCCAGCCGCGCTTATTGATGCCGCGGACAGCCTCGCCCATGCCGTAGACCTTATCATTCTTTCCGAGACGGTACGAAATCGTTTTGCCGTCCGCAGTTATATCTACAAACGAGGGGCTGCCTTTTTCTTCGGGAATGCTTTTTACGGTAGACTTAGTCTCAAAGGGAGAACCAAAGCGAAATTTCTTTATTGACTGATCGTTCATTTCAAAAATTCCTTTCGATATGTAGTAGAGTAGTTAAAAATTTTCTAATGAAACGATGCGAATGCGTTTGATTGCCTTCGGAATCATTTCCGGCGACGATACGGTGACACTGCAGCCGGCAAGCTCTGCCGGCGTACCGAAACCGTATTCGCAGCCTATTGACGGAATACCGTTTTTTTCTGCCGCTGCGATATCGGAGGCTCTGTCTCCGATCACTGCGTACCCGCTGTCCGGGAAGCGCTGCATGATCACAGGAACTATCCCGGCTTTCGGGAGCGCTCCGAACGCTTCCGCAGGGAAATATGCGTCAAACCATCTGTCGAGCGAAAAGCGGACGCGGTGGACGGCGAGGTATTCTTCGCCGCAGTTCGAGAGGATCACGCAGCGCGCTCCGCTCTGCTTCACGCTGCAAAGAGCCTCAGGTACGCCGCTGTACAGACGCGCGGCGCCGTTTTTTATGCCCTCGATCATCGCTGTGCCTACGCGCTTTGCGGCGCGCGCAGCTTCCTTTTCCGGAAGAGACGGCATAAAGGAGCGCCACATTTCGTCCGCCCTCATTCCGAGGTACACGGAAAGCGCCTCGTCCGACGTTTCCTCCGGCACTCTGTACCCCATGCTTTCGAGAGACGGAAGGACGGAGCGAACCGCCGAGCCGTAAAGCGCCGAGGTATC
Source organism: uncultured Ruminococcus sp. (assembly GCA_902792115.1). Classification (GTDB taxonomy): domain Bacteria; phylum Bacillota; class Clostridia; order Oscillospirales; family Acutalibacteraceae; genus RUG592. Next base: position 19,001 of record CADAYJ010000019.1, read on the forward strand.
GTGCAGCGTGCCGTCATAATCAAAGATAAGCGTCATACCTTACAGCTGCTTCATGAGGTTTACCATTTCGATAGCGGAGAGGGCGCAGTCGTAGCCCTTGTTGCCGGCTTTTGTACCGGCGCGCTCGATAGCCTGCTCGATATTCTCCGTTGCTATGACTCCGAAGAGAACGGGGATACCGCTCTGAACGCCGACCTGGGCGATGCCCTTCGTCGTCTCGTTGATAACAAGCTCGTAATGCGAGGTAGAGCCTCTGATAACGGCTCCGACGCAGATCACAGCGTCGTATCTGCCGCTTTCCGCCATCTTGCGGGCGATAACGGGGATCTCAAACGCACCCGGCACCCATGCGGCAGTGATGTTTTCCTCGCTGACGCCGTGACGAACGAGACCGTCCACTGCTCCGTCGAGCAGCTTCTGGACGATAAAGCTGTTGAAACGGGAGGCGATGATGCCGACTTTCATTCCTTCGGGCGCAACTACCTTGCCCTCTAATGTGTTGATGTTCATTGAAAAATCCTTCCTTCCGGTCATTTTACTGCGTGCAGTCACAAAGCCCGATGCCGCTCATACGCCGTACGGCAGCAGGCTTTTGAAGCATTTGTATATTCTTGTATATTATTGATCTTCGAGATCTATGTCGTTAAAGATGTGCCCCATGCGCTCGCGCTTCGTTCTGAGGTAGCGGCGGTCGTACTTGCCGGGGGCGATCTCGATCGGAACGCGCTCCTTTATCACGAAGCCAAAGCCGTCGAGACCATACACCTTGCTCGGGTTGTTCGTGAGCAGGCGAAGAGACTTCACGCCGAGGTTTTTAAGAATCTGCGCTCCGCTCCAGTATTCACGCAGGTCGGCGGCGAAGCCAAGCTCCAGGTTGGCGTCTACCGTATCTCTCCCCTGCTCCTGAAGCTCATATGCGCGCAGCTTGTTGATAAGCCCGATGCCTCTGCCCTCCTGGCGCATATACAGGATTATCCCTCTGCCCTCCTCCTGAACCTTCTTCATCGCGGTGTGGAGCTGTGCGCCGCAGTCGCAGCGCGCCGAGCCGAAAACGTCGCCCGTGAGGCACTCAGAATGGACGCGGCAGAGAATATCCTCGCCGTCGCCTAGATCTCCGCAGACGAGCGCTACGTGGTGCTCGCCGGTGATGTCGTTTACAAAGCCGTAGATCTGAAAATCGCCGTACTCCGTGGGCAGCTTCGCGCACGCTTTTTGGATCATGTGATTTTCATGACGGCGAAGGTAATCCTGAAGCTCCTTGATCGTGATGAAGCAGAGGCCGTGCTCCTGTGCCATTTTCTGAAGCTCCGGTGTACGCATCATTGTGCCGTCCTCACGCATGATCTCGCAGCACAGACCGCATTCCGTAAGACCGGCAAGGCGGCAGAGATCGACCGTCGCTTCGGTGTGGCCGTTTCTCACAAGGACGCCGCCCTCTCTCGCTGTAAGCGGAAAGACGTGGCCGGGGCGGCGAAGCTGCTGAGGCTTCGTTGCCGGATCGGCACAGGCACGGCAGGTATAGCCGCGCTCCTTCGCGGAGATCCCCGTTGTTGTGTCGATATGGTCGATCGAGACGGTGAACGCGGTGCTGTGGTTGTCCGTGTTTTCGGAAACCATCTGAGGCAGATCGAGTCTGCGCGCTATCTCCCTCGACATTGGCGTGCAGATAAGCCCCTTGCCGTACGTCGCCATAAAATTGACGTTCTCGGTCGTGGCGAACTGAGCGGCGCAGATGAGATCGCCCTCGTTTTCGCGGTCTTCATCGTCGGTGCAGAGGATTAGTCTGCCGTTTCGCAGAGCCTCCAGCGCCTGTGGTATCGTGTTGTATTTAAAGCTCATTGCTTGTTCTCCCTTTCGTAGCCCTCATTTCAGAATCCGTTCTGTTCGAGGAATTCAAGTGTGATGCCGCTTTTTGATGTATCACGTTTTGTCGCGGCCGCTGCGCCCGAAAGCTCCGTCAGCCGCCGGACATATTTACCGATCACGTCGTTTTCGAGATTGACGCGGTCGCCGGGGCGCTTATCGAGAAGAGTAGTCTCTTTCGCCGTATGCGGAATGACAGAGACTCCGAAGTCCGCGTCGGAGACGTCGGTCACGGTGAGGCTGATTCCGTCGATGCAGACGGAGCCTTTCCCGATAATCAGGTCGAGTACGTGCTTCGGGGCTTTTACGCGGACTCTGACGGCATTGTCGTCGCGCGTCGCGGAGGCGATCTCGCCCACGGCGTCGATATGACCGGTGACGATATGACCGCCGAAACGGCCGTCGGCAGCCATTGCGCGCTCGAGATTTACTCTGTCTCCCGTTCGCAGGCGTCCGAGATTTGTGCGCGACAGTGTTTCCGGCATGACGTCTGCCGTGAACGAGCCGCCGCTCATGCTTGTGACAGTCAGGCAAACGCCGTTTACAGCGATCGAATCGCCAACTCTCGTACCATCGAGCACCTTTTTCGCCGTAATGAAAATTTCACATGAGCGCGCGCCCGAGACGACGCTCCTAACGGTTCCGATCTCTTCGATTATTCCCGTAAACAAGGCTGCGCCTCCTTTACATCATATTGAAGCAGTATGTCGCTGCCAAAGCGCGTGATCTGCGGATCGCCGAGCGCAGCGGCACTGTCGGGGCTGTCAAAGCCGATGCCTTCTACCGCCGTCTTTGAAGCAGCGCCGCCGAGTATCTTCGGGGCAATAAAGGCGCACACGCGGCACACGATCCCCTCGCGGAAGGCTGCCTCGTTGATCTCGCCGCCGCCTTCGATCAGGACGCTCGATATCCCGCGCTCTCCGAGAAGGCTCATCAGCGCTTTAAGGCTGACTTTTCCGTCTGCACCGGGAACCTCGGCTACTTCGACTCCGAGCGCTTCAAGCGCCGCTTTTTTCTCCTTGCCGGCGGCGGCACAGGCGACAAGCGTCCTGTACTCGCGCGCCGTCCTGCAAAGCCTGCTGTCAAGCGGGATACGCAGAGATGAATCGACGATAACGCGCAAGGGCTGGTGCGCATTTTCGAGACGGCAGTTGAGCATAGGATCGTCGGCAAGAACCGTTCCGATCCCAGCCAGAATTGCTGAATACTCGCCTCGGAGGGAGTGGACGTACCTTCTCGACTCCTCGTTCGTTATCCACTGTGAAAGCCCCTTGTATGACGCTATCTTTCCGTCAAGAGTCTCGGCGAATTTCACGGTGACGTACGGCGTGCGCGTTGTTATATAATGAAAAAAGAAAGGGTTCAGTCTGTCGCACTCGGGGCGCATAAAATCCTCAATGACTTCGATGCCGTGTTCGCGAAGCAGCGCTGCCCCCTTCCCCGAAACGAGCGGGTTTGGATCGCGCGAGCCGATGATCACCGTTGATATCTTGTTTTCGATTATCGCCTCGGTACACGGCGGCGTCCTGCCGTG
>CADAYJ010000020.1 GCA_902792115.1 uncultured Ruminococcus sp.
GCCTAACAAAACGGTTTACGCCTATACCGACACAACTCTCGAAACATCAGGCATAAAGATCACCGCGAAGAAGACGGACAACAGCACATACGACGCTACGAGCAAGGTCACATACAGCGCGTTCCCTGTCGGCAAGACGGGTACGCAGCGCATCACCGTAACGTCGAAGGACAACCCGTCCGTCACGACATACTTCGATATCACGATAACCGCTCTGACGGTAACTTCGATCGTGATCACAAATCCGCCCTCGAAAAAGACATATTACCCGAACGACACAGCTCTTGACACATCAGATATCAGGATCACAGGCACGTACAACAACGGCGATACGTTCGACGCGACGAACCGCGTTACATACAGCGCGTTCCCTGCCGGAAAGCTCGGCACACAGCGCATCACCGTAACATCTAAGGACAATACCTCCGTCACGACCTTTTTTGATATCACGATCAACGCACTCTCTGTCACGAAGCTCGTTATCGAGTCGCAGCCGAACAAGACGATCTACTACTCCGACGACACGGCTCTCGATACTTCGGGAATCAAGGTAACGGGTACATACAACAGCGGCGAGACGTTCGACGCAACGAACAAGGTCACATACAGCGCGTTCCCTGCCGGCAAGACGGGTACGCAGCGCATCACCGTAACGTCGAAGGACAACACCTCCGTTTCGACGCATTTTGACATCACGGTCAACGCACTTTCGGTCGTCAAGCTCGACCTCGCCTCGCAGCCGACGAAAAAGACGTATTACGTCGGTGACGCGGCTCTCGATACGTCCGGTATTAAGGTGGTTGCGACGTACAACAGCGGCAGGACGTTTGACGCTACCGGCAAGGTCACTTACAGCGGCTTTAATACGCAGAAGGCAGGTCAGAGGACGATAACAGTTTCCCTCGCCGGCTTCACAGGCTCGGCTCCGTCGTTTACCGTAAACGTGGAGGAGCTAAAGGTAACCGGTCTTACGATCGCCTCGCTTCCGTCAAAGACTGACTACTTTGTCGGCGAAGCGTTCGTTTCATCCGGTCTGCGTATCAACGCGGCTTACAATAACGGCTCCGTTAAGGATGTGACATCTCAGGCGCAGCTTTTCGGCTACGACTCCTCCAAGGCAGGCAGCCAGACGATCACGGCTTCCGTCGGCGGCTGTACTGCTGTCTTCTCCGTCAACCTCACTGACGTGAACGTAACGGGCATCACCGTTTCAACGTCGGGCGCAAAGCTCGATTACTTCGTCGGCGACAGCTTCGACAGCACAGCGATCAAGGTCACGGCTTCTTACAACAACGGCACGAAGAAGGACGTTTCCGACAGCGTCAGCTACATGGGCTTCTCAAGCCTTGCCGAGGGCAAGTGTACCGTAACGGTTCGTTTCGGCTCCTCAACGGCGGCATTTGACGTAAATATCAAAAAGCCTGCACTCACCGGCATAAGTGTGAGCATCGGCAGCGCAAAAACGACGTACTACACCGGCAGCCGGTTCAGCCCAAGCGGTCTCGGCGTTGTTGCCCATTATGAAAACGGCTCGGTGAAGAACGTCACACAAAACGCCGAATACAGCGGCTTCGATTCCTCCAAGCCCGGCAAGCAGAAGATCACTGTTTCCTACGGCGGCAAGTCCGATTCCTTCGAGATCGAGATACTCTCGGTCAGCGTCGTCTCAATAAGCGTAACGCCCCCCGTTAAGACGTCATATTACGTCGGCGACGCTCTCTACACGGGCGGCATGACAGTCACGGCTTCGTTCTCAAACGGAACGAGCAGCGACGTCACCGGCGATGCAGCGCTCTCCGGCTTCGACAGCACGTCGGCGGGAGAGAAGACAGTTACAGTCTCCTACGGCGGAAAAACGGCGCAGTTCAAGGTCAAAATTGATGAAGTGACGCTCAGCTCCGTATCCGTCACACCCCCTGCAAGGACGGAATACTACAAGGGCGATCTTCTCGATCCCTCCGGAATGAAGGTTACGGCTTCGTATTCAAACGGTGAGAAGGCAGACGTTACCGATCGTGCGGAGCTTTCCGGCTTCGATTCCTCCAAGCCCGGCAGCATAAAGGTAAAGGTCTCCTACGGCACCGCTTCGGCGGAGTTCGGCGTAACGATCCTCGACGTTGTTCTCGAGTCGTTCACCGTCACTCCTCCGGTGAGAACGGACTATCTTGAGGGAGAGAAGCTTGACGTCTCCGGCATGGTCGCAGTTGCAGGCTATTCAAACGGCACGTCTGCCGTCGTTACCGACTCCTGTACCGTCGCCGGATTCGATCCGTACAAAACAGGCAGCCAGACGGTCGTAGTTTCCTACGGCGGTAAGTCGTCGTCATTCACAGTAAACGTCGCAGGCACGACTCTGCTCGGCATCACCGTTATTCCCCCGGCAAAATCCGAGTACAGCGTTGGGGAGAGCTTCTCCGCCGACGGCATGAGCGTCACGGCAAATTATTCGAGCGGCGTCTCCGAAAACGTGACGGACAAGGCTGAAATATCCGGCTTTGACAGCTCCAAGCCCGGTCAGGTAACAGTAAAGGCAGCGTACGAGGGCATGACGGGCAGCTTTGAAGTAACGGTGCTCTCGCTGGAGCTTACGGCGCTGCACGTTACGCCTCCGGACAAAACGGAATACTTCGTCGGAGAAGAGCTTGTAACAGAAGGCATGACCGTAACGGTCGATTTCAGCAACGGCACGAGCGCTCTTGTGACGAAGCAGGCGGAGCTTTCCGCGCTCGACAGCAGCACTCCCGGCGAAAAGGTTATAAAGGTAATGTACGGCGGCTTTACGGGAGACTTTACCGTAATGGTCATAGGTCTCGACCTTGCGGAGATCTCCGTAACGCCTCCGATCAAAAAATCGTACTATAAGGGCGACGAATTCAGCGACGAGGGTATGGTCGTTATCGCAAGCTACACGTCAGGCGCGTCCTCCTTCGTAACGCACCAGGCGCAGATTGACGGCTTCGACAGCAAGACACCGGGCGAAAAGAAGATCACGGTCACCTTCGGCAGCTGCACATCGGAGTTCAGCGTCTTTGTTCAGGACGTTGAGCTTGTCGGTATTTCCGTTAAGCAGAAGCCCTCAAAGACGGAATACGGATTCGGCGAGCCGTTCAGCAAGGAAGGAATGGCGGTCGTCGCTCAGTATTCAAACGATACGTCGGAAAACATCACGCAGCGCGCGGCGATATCCGGATTTGACAGCACGCTCCCCGGAGTTCAGACAGTGAAGGTAACGTACGGCGAAATGAGCGATTCCTTCGAGGTAACGGTCAAAAAGGAGGCGAACGTCGTTCTTCGCAGCCTGATCCTCACGCCTCCCGCAAGAACATTTTATTACAAGGGCGACAAGCTCAGCACACAGGGTATGTCCGTTATCGCGAACTACTCCGACGGCACGTCGAAGGACGTAACGGCAGACGCCGAGATCTCGAAATTCGACAGCTCAAAGGCAGGCGAACAGACGATCACCGTCTCGTTCGGACGCATCAGCCAGAGCTTCAGCGTAACTGTTGGCGATGCAGAGCTTGTGAGCGTACAGGTTCTTCCGCCCGATAAAACGGAATACGCGCAGGGCGAGGAGATCCTTTACGACGAGATCCGCGTGGTCGCATACTACTCGAACGGAGAGAGTCAGGACGTCACAGATGCGTCCGTTAAGGATCGCGATCCGTTAAACGACACGCTCGTCACCGTCTCCTACGGCAACTTTAAGAATAACATCCTTTTCACAAGAGCAAATTATTCGATCACCGGCATCACGTTCACGCCGCCTGAAAAGCGCTCGTATTATATAGGAGACGTTCTCGATACGACGGGCATGAAGCTCGAAGCCGTATACTCAAACGGCAAGTCGGTCGATATGACGTCAAAGGCGAAGCTCTCCGGCTTCGACAGTCTCTCCGAGGGCGAGCAGGAGGTCACGGCGACATACTCCGGATTCTCGGACAGCTTCAAGGTCAGTGTTTTCCCGAGAAGCAGCGGTTCTTCCGTGACGTCTCTCGATCTCACGCCGCCGTCTAAGACGATTTACCGTATCGGTGATGCTCTCAGCACGGACGGAATGGCCGTTATCGCAAGCTACATTGACGGCAGCACCGAAGATGTGACCGGCAGAGTCGATATCTCCGGCTTCGATTCATCGAGCGCCGGCGCAAAGAGCGTCACAGTCTCGTTCGGCGGTCAGACGGCCTCCTTTGAGGTCACCGTTTACGAGGGCGAGCCGGGCGATGTAAACCACGACGGCGTCGTCGATTCCTCCGATGCTCTCAGTATCCTGCGCTTTTCCGTCGGCTTCGCCACGGACGACGATATGTCGCTTATTGCGGCGGACGTCAACGAGGACGGCTCCGTCGATTCGGCGGACGCTCTGATCGTACTGAGAAAGAGCCTGAATATGTGACGGTGCAGTTTCGCGGCTCCCGTCCGCTTGATCTACAATTTTCAATAACAGCAGGGGAGGAGGCGGCTGCCTTCTCCCCGAATCAGGAAGTGAGTATTTATGAAAATTACTTTTTTGGGTGCGGCTCATGAGGTCACCGGCTCGTGTACGCTTGTTGAGACGGGCGACGTCAAGTTCCTGGTGGACTGCGGCATGGAGCAGGGCGCAGACCTTTACGAAAACTGCGAGATGCCCGTATCACCCGGCGGCATCGACTTTGTGCTCCTTACGCACGCCCATATTGACCACTCCGGCAAGCTGCCTCTGCTTTGTGCAGGCGGCTTCTCCGGCAAGATCTACGCAACAGCCGCCACGACGAAGCTCTGCTCGATCATGCTGATCGACTCCGCTCATATCCAGGAGATGGAGGCAGAGTGGAAAAACAGAAAATCACGCCGCTCCGGCGGCATCGAATATACGCCGATGTATACGGCTCAGGACGCCGAGCGCTGTATGACGCATTTTTCCTCATGCAGCTACAACACGAAGATACAGATCACCGGCGGCGTTTCCGTCAGATTCATTGACGCCGGTCACCTCCTCGGCTCGGCTTCTATCGAGGTCACGATCACGGAGGGGCTTGAAAAGAAGGTCATTCTGTTTTCCGGCGACGTCGGCAACGTAGACCGTCCTCTTATCCGCAATCCGCAGAAGCCGGAGTATGCCGATTACGTCATTATCGAATCGACGTACGGAAACCGTCTCCACGGCGCACGAATGGATTACGTAAGCCAGCTTTCAAACATCATCTACCGCACCTTCGAGCGCGGCGGCAACGTCGTTATCCCGTCGTTTGCCGTCGGCAGAACGCAGGAAATGCTCTACCTTATCCGTGAGATCAAGGAGCGGGGCCTCCTGAGCAAATTCGGCAATTTCCCCGTTTGGGTGGACAGTCCGCTCGCAGTCGAGGCGACTGAGATATACGGCGAGGATATGTACGACTACTGCGACGAAGAAACGCTCGCGCTGCTGCACGCCGGAATTGATCCGATCAAATTTCCAAATCTGAATCTTTCCGTCACAACGGAGGATTCCGTCGCGATCAACGCCGATCCGACTCCGAAGGTCATTCTCTCCGCAAGCGGAATGTGCGAAGCAGGTCGTATCCGCCACCACCTCAAGCATAATCTGTGGCGCGAGGAATCGACGATACTTTTCGTCGGCTACCAGGCGGAGGGAACTCTCGGTCGCGTACTCATGGAGGGCGCTCACACCGTGAAGCTCTTCGGCGAGGAGATAATGGTCAACGCCGAGATCGCCCGAATGGACGGCATCAGCGGTCACGCAGATATGGATATGCTTCTAGGCTGGCTTTCAAATATCAAGAACCGCCCCGAGATGATCTTCGTAAACCACGGCAACGACACCGTCTGCGACGAGTTCGCCCAGACGATCGTTCACCGCCTCGCGATCCCTGCGACAGCGCCGTACAGCGGCACGCAGTACGATCTGATAGATTTCAGATGTTTGCAGTTCGGCAACACGGTCAAGCTGAAGCAGCGCCCGAACAAGCGCGCAAAGGCCGTTTACGACAGGCTCGTTATGGCAGGCAAGAGGCTGCTTGAGGTGATCGAGCAGAACCGCGGCTGTGCAAACAAGGATATAGCAAAGTTCGCCGATCAGATCAATGAGCTTTGCAACAAGTGGGAGCGCAGATGACAGGCGGTGACATACGCATTTACTAACCGCAGGAATAGTTACCGCAAAGGAAGAAAAAATAAGATGCGCGGCAATAACTTTCGCTTACAATAAAGTAGGGCGGAACTGTCAGCGGATACAATCCGCCGGAACTGTCAGCGGATACAATCCGCAGGGGAAGAGCCGGGAGCAAATGCTATAATCTGTCCGGTCATGTAATATATTCAATGCGTGAATTACCGGACGTCATTGAAAGAGAATGCAAAACAGAATCGCAGATCAAATCGGCTGCTTCCTGATTTCTTTTATGTTAAGGAAACACTGAATAAATCACGTCCTGCGGACTGAGCACCAAACTTGCTTGCATATTTCGGTCAAATTGAACTCAAAAGCCTTGAAATACGTCAGCCGCAAAATCTGACGGCGCAATTTTGGCACTTGATTTAATCAGTGTCTCCTTAAAGTTGCTTTCACACACCTAAATGTGGTAAAATGGAATTAAAGATAATTTCGGAGGGATAAAACATGAATATTACAAAAACAAAAAACGGCAGTAAGCTGACGATATCCGTTGAAGGCAGGCTCGATACATCGACCTCTCCCGTGCTGTCGAAGGAGCTTGACGGCTCGCTCGACGGCGTAACTGAGCTTGTATTTGACTTTGCACAGCTTGAGTATATCTCGTCCTCGGGGCTTCGCGTCCTGCTTTCGGCGCAGAAGACTATGAACGGAAAGGGATCCATGACTGTAAGAAACGTGTCCGAGCTCGTCATGGAAGTTTTTGATATCACGGGCTTCGTCGATATTCTGACGATCGAGTGATGTGTGCGGAATGATTACAAATAAGATCAGCGTTAATAACAAGGGCGTCGGCAGAGACGAGGTTTTCATCGAGATTGAGCGCTTCTCCGACTACCTCGGACTTTCCGAAAAAAACAATCTTCACATTCGCTTGCTCACCGAGGAGACTCTCGGAATGGTGGCTCAGATCGGCGGCGATTTTGACGCGGAATTCTGGGCGGAGAGCGAGGACGGCAAGGTTCAGCTCTGCCTCAGCGCTAAGCTCTGCACAATGAATTCGCAGAAGAGAGAGAAGCTTCTAAAGGCGTCCACAAGCGGAAAAAACGCAGCAGCAGAGAGCTTTACGGGCAAGATCAAGAACGCTGTCGAGATCATTTGGCTCGGATACTAGGAGAATTCAGATCACGAAGCAAATGTTCCCTCGTCCGCATATTCCATTTTCCTGTCCTGCATGACGACATCGACCGGACTTGTGATTGGTCTTCAGCATTCCAACCTGCAAAACAGCTCCGCTCAAAACGGTGACGACGGACAGGCGGATAAATGGGACGGGCTGGAGAAATCCATTGTCGCAAATATTGCCGATAACATTTCCATCGGCATAAAAGGAGATACAGTAAATCTCGTTATTACCTGGCTATTATAAATAATAAGCGCCGTCCGTTTCTCCGGGCGGCGCTTTTTCTGCCTTACTCTCCATCTCCGCGCCGATCAGGACGCGCTCTTGCGCTCCAGCCTCAGCTTGTCGGATATCATTGCGATAAATTCACTGTTCGTCGGCTTGCCGCGTCCGTTGTGGATCGTGTAGCCGAAATATGAGTTGAGAACGTCCACGTCGCCTCTGTCCCATGCGACCTCTATCGCGTGACGGATAGCACGCTCAACGCGCGAAGCCGTCGTTTCATACTTATTTGCGACGGAGGGGTAAAGGCGCTTCGTCACGGCGTTGATGATGTCCGGAGTCCTGACGCACATGATGATCGAGTCGCGCAGATAGTGATAGCCCTTGATGTGAGCCGGAACGCCGATCTGGTGGAGTATCTGTGTCACGGTCAGCTCGATCGAGCTTTCGTCCTTCCGGAGAGCGACCGCAGGGGTGTTCCTCGTCCTGTAAAGCTGAGCCACGCTGACGGCAAGGCTGCGCGCGCTGTACGGCTTGAGCACAAAGTACGACGCGCCCATGCTCATAACCTCCTTCTGGAGAACGTCGCTGTCAAATGAGGAGGCGACGATGAACAGAGGCTTCTCGTCCTTATCCTGAAAGGATTTCAAAACTCCGACAGCGTCCGTGCGTGTCATGAACATATCGAGAAGAACGACGTCCGGAGACAGCTTCTCGATCTCCTGAGAGACGATCGCGCCGTCCTTGCCGCAAAAGCTGACGGCGATCCCCTCCGCCTCGAAGAAAGCAAGCTCCTCCGCGGTGATGGTGTTCTTTTCTTCCGATATCAACAACTTGATCTGATTTTCCATGGTTTCGTTCCTCCAAAAATGGTAGTAATTGGTTTGTTGTACATAGTTTACCATAAAATGGTAAAAATAGCAATACCCAAAAGATGTTATTTTTGAAAATTTGGATTACAAACCTGTAATACTACTGCGAGTAATTCTGCGCTTTCTCCATTTCATCAAACATATTCTGAGCAAAAATGCCGTATCCCTTGGCGGAATTTGTGATAAGCACGTGCGTCACCGCGCCGGCAAGTTTACCGTTTTGTAATATCGGGCATCCGCTCATTCCCTGCACTATGCCTCCGGTTTTTTGAAGTAGCTCCTCGTCCGTCGCCGTGATCTGTAAATTTTTTGTCTTATTTTTTTCATCATAATCGACCTTAGTGATCTCGATGTCGTAGAGCTGAGGCTCGCAGCCGTCGAGCGTGCAGAGTATCTGCGCCCTTCCGCGGTGTACCTCCTGGATCGGAGCCAGCTCCACCGGTGCGCTTTTCGAGATCGGTTCCGAGAGGGTGCCGTAAAGGCCGCATTCGGAGTTAGCCGTCGCGCAGCCGAGTCCGCCTCCGTCGCGGAAATAACCGTTTATGCTGCCGGGGCAGCCGTCGGTGCCCCTTGTGATACCTGCGATCTCAACGGCAGTTATCCGGGCTTCGTCAAGCTCGAGCAGCTCGCCCGTCTCGTCGTCGCAGATTCCGTGTCCGAGCGAAGCGAAAGCGCCGCTTTCCGGATCGTAAAACGTCATTGTGCCGAGTCCGGCGGCGCTGTCCTTGATCCAGAGACCGAGGCGGTAGCTGCCGTCAGACGCTGCCGGCACGATATCGGTCTCAAAGTCTCTGCCGCCGCGACGGCAAAGTAGGTGCAGCGCTTCGCCGCCGCTTTGAGAAGTGAGTCGTTCGACGTCGCCGCATGATCTGATCTCGCAGCCGTCGGCTTTCAGTATCGTGTCGCCGGGCAGCAGACCTGCGTCTCTTCCGGGGCATACGGTCTGACCGCCTTCATCTATCTCACAAAGTCTGATAACTGCGGCGCCCTTAGCGTAAAACTTGATGCCGAAGAGCGTGCCGCACGGAACGACGTATTTTTTCTCGCTGCGGTGTACAGTCACGCTCTTAACGGGAATGATATCAAAAAGCGAAACGTCTCCGCAGCAGCTCACGTCTCCGCGCACCGCCGTAATATTTTTCGATTGATTATGAAATGATAATGTGCTAAAATTGGTGAAGGAGACAACGTCGCTTCCGTAGGCGGTGAATTCGTCCGGCAGCAGATACCCCAGTCTCGCGCAGAATCCGAAAATTCCGGCGCACAGCGCTGTCAGCAGTAACGCCGAGCACCGTATCGCGCGTTTCAATTATATACCTCCCTTCGTGAAAATTACAGAGCCACTGATATTATTTTGCCCGTCTCACCTGCAATTTCCCGGCATTTTTCGCTCGGCTCACTTGAAATACGAAAGTATTCCGCCGGTCGTTTCACTAAATCTGCCTGAAAATCTTACTATGTGATATGGACGATCGCTTTCATCAGCGTCTCCTTTGCACGAAACCATCGTGCAGTATTATTCTTTGCACCAACGGCCGCTCTTAATATGGAAAATGCAGCGGAGAAAAAAGATGTTGGGAAGTGAGGAAGTGTTAAAAATGGAAGATCTTGACAATTTACACGGGCTTTCCGACGAGGAAGCCGAGCAGCTCCGGCGCGAGGGTAAGTGCAACCGCCCCGAAAAGCCGATGACTAAATCGTACAAGCACATATTATTTGAAAATATTTTTTCTGTTTTCAATCTCATAAACGCAGTTATTGCGGCGGCGCTTCTCTACGTTCACTCCTACAAGAACTGTCTGTTCATGATCGCCGTGATCTCAAACACGCTGATCGGGATCGTTCAGGAGGTGCGCTCAAAGCGCGTAACTGACCAACTCTCGATAGTCAGCCAGCGCCGCGTCACAGTGATCCGCTCGGGGCAGCGAAGAAGCGAGCCGACAGAGAGCCTCGTCAAGGGCGATCTTATCGAGCTTACGCAGGGCTGTCAGCTGCCGAACGACTGCGTCGTCGTTTCGGGCAGCTGCGAGGTCAACGAATCGCTGCTGACGGGGGAAGCCGACGCGCTCCCTAAAAGACAGGGGGACAAGCTGCTTTCCGGCAGCTTTCTCGTCGGCGGAAGCTGCGTCGCAAGGATAACTGCTGTCGGTTCGGAGAATTACAGCGATTCCATTCTCAGCCAGATCAAATACGTAAAGCGAACTAATTCCGAGATTGTCCGCGTTATAAAGAGAATAATCTCCGTTGTGACTATCTGCATCGTTCCGATCGGCGCTATGCTTTTTCACAATCAGCTCACGCAGTCCGGCGCGACGGTCAGGGAGGCGGTTGAAAGCTCCTCGGCAGCGCTGATCGGAATGATACCGGAGGGGCTTGTGCTTCTCACCTCCACCGTTTTTGCGCTCGGAGTTGTGAGGCTTGCCCGGAAAAATGTACTTTCGCAGGATCTCTATTCGCTCGAAGCACTCGCGAGAACGGACGTGATTTGCCTCGATAAGACAGGCACGATCACAACCGGCGAGATGAAGGTCGTCCGCACCGTTGCAGCAGACAAAGATGAAGAGAGGAGGCTGCTTGAAGCGCTCTCTGTCTTCTCTGCGCTCACACCGGACAGGAACTCCACGGCGCAGGCGATCCGCGCTGCTTTCCCGGCGAAGGAGGGCGCAGGCGCGCTTTCCGTCTGTCCGTTTTCCGGCGACAGAAAATGGTCGTCCGTCACGCCTGAGAGCGGCGGTACGATCGTACTAGGCTCGCCCGAGATGATATTCGGCGGTGACTGCGATATGTCCGCGCTTACTGACGGCGAGGCTGAGCTTCACCGCGTCGTCTGCGTTGCCCGATCGGAGGAAAACAGCGCAGGCATATCGCTTCCCGGCGGACTGCGGCTGCTCGGATTCGTATTATTAAAGGAAACGCTGCGCGAGGGCGTGGGGGAAACGCTCGATTATTTCCGGCGCTGCGGCGTGTCCGTCAGGATCATTTCGGGCGATAATCCCAAAAGCGTGCAGCGGCTCTGCGCCGACGTTCTGCATGGCAGAGGCTCCTGCGCCAACCTCGCCCGAATGAGTGACGAGCAGCTTGCCGAGGCTGTTGAAGACACGGTGATCTTCGGCAGAGCAACGCCGAGACAAAAGAAGCTGATCGTCTCGCAACTCAGGAAAAACGGTCATACCGTTGCGATGATCGGAGACGGCGTAAACGACGTGCTTGCCCTGAAGGAGAGCGACTGCTCCGTCGCACCTGCCAACGGAAGTGACGCGGCGCGCGACGTAGCCCAGCTTGTACTTCTCGATAACGATTTCCGCTCGCTTCCGTCAGTCGCTGCTGAGGGACGAAGATCTCTCAACAATCTTCAGAACAGCGCGTCGCTTTTCCTCGCAAAGACGATCTTCTCGGCAGCAATGGCGCTGATTTTCATATTCCTCAACCGCTCGTATCCTTTCGCGCCGATACAAATGACGCTCGTGAGCACACTGACGATCGGCTTCCCGTCGTTTATCCTTTCATTTATAAGGAATGAGCGGCCGATCTCCGGCAGTTTCCTGCGCCACATTATCGCAAACTCCGTGCCGGCAGCGGCTGCAAACATAGTCAGCGTAATGACGGTCGTGATGATGTCGGATATCTTCTCTTTATCCGATAAGCAAACGGCGACGCTTTGCGTGACGGCGCTCGCCGTGACGGGCGTGTCGCTCCTGTTCAGGATCTACCGTCCGCTCACGGGAATAAAGCTGTTCGTCTTCGCGGCGGCGGCGTCCGGCTTTGCCCTTTCGTTCCTGTTTTTCGGCTCCTTTTTCGGTCTTGCGCCGATCTTCGGCAGGATAACGATATACATGGTCATAATATCTATAATTGACCTTGCTGTTTTGTCTATACTGCTGTTTGCACTTTCTCCGTCAAGGAAAACCGGCAGCGGCGATCCATCGGAAATTCTTAATGAAAGGTAAATATTTCATAATTCACCTTTACAGAACGCAAAGTTTATTGTAAAATATAGGGTAGAGTATTTTATTGATTTCTACGGAGGATGATATCATGGAACCTAAATATAAAAGAGTGCTTATAAAGCTCAGCGGCGAGGCTCTCGCCGGAGATAAGAAAACGGGAATCGACTTCGATACCGTCGAGCGCTACTGCAAGCCTATCAAGGAGCTTGTCGAAATGGGCGTCCAGGTCGCTGTCGTCGTTGGCGGCGGAAATTTCTGGAGAGGCAGGAGCAGCGGACAGATGGACAGAACGAGAGCCGACCACATGGGTATGCTCGCGACCGTTATCAATGCGCTCGGCGTCGCCGATACTCTCGAAAGCCTCGGAGTTACGGCGCGCGTTCAGACGGCGATCTCCATGCCGCAGGTCGCTGAGCCGTATATCCGCAACAAGGCGATCCGCCACATGGAGAAGGGCAGAGTCGTAGTTCTCGGCTGCGGCACGGGCAACCCGTTCTTCTCAACGGACACGGGCGCGGCTCTTCGCGCAACGGAGATCGAGGCGGACATCATGCTCAAGGCTACGATGGTAGACGGCGTTTACAGCAGCGATCCTCACAAGGATCCCACAGCCGTCAAGTTCGACCGCATCACGTTCCGCGAGGTCCTCGAGAAGGGACTTCAGGTCATGGACAGCACCGCCGCGTCGCTCTGCATGGATAACGGTCTTCCGATCCTCGTGTTCAGCCTCGACGATCCGGAGAACATAGTCAGAGCTGTTTGCGGAGAAAACGTCGGAACGGTCGTTGAAAACTGATAAATATTATTATTTTATATAACGGAGGTATAATTCATGAAGGAAACATTAAACAAGTGCGAAGAGCGCATGAAAAAAAGAGTGGATCATCTTGAGATCGAGTTCAAGGGCATCAGAGCCGGCAGAGCAAACCCGAATGTTCTCGACAAGCTGACGGTCGATTATTACGGCACTCCTACGCCCATCAACGGCGTCGCAGCCGTTTCCGTTACGGAAGCCCGCACACTGACGATCCAGCCGTGGGACGCAAGCGTTCTCAGAGCGATCGAGAAGGCGATCCAGACTTCCGATATCGGCATCAACCCGCAGAACGACGGTAAGGTTATCCGCCTTATCTTCCCGCCGCTTACGGAGGACAGACGTAAGGAGATCTCCAAGGATATCGCAAAAATGGCTGAGGCAAAGAAGGTACACGTCCGCAATATCCGCCGCGATACGATGGACGACCTCAAAAAGCTCAAAAAGAGCGGCGATATCACCGAGGACGACCAGAAGAAGGGCGAGAAGAAGGTTCAGGAGCTTACCGACAAGTACATCAAGCTCATTGACGGCATGACAGAGGACAAGCAGAAGGAGATCATGTCTATCTGATTCGTAAAGGACTGTTTAAATGGGATTTTTTTCAACAGGAAAAGCAAATGTGCAGGCAAGCGATATCTCCGGCATAAAGCTGCCGGAGCATATCGGCATTATAATGGACGGCAACGGACGCTGGGCGAAAAAGCGCGGTCTGCCGAGGACGGCAGGGCATAAGGCCGGCGCGGAGACGTTTCGCCGCATCAGCCGCTACTGCAGCGACATCGGCATAAAATATCTCACACTCTATGCGTTCTCAACGGAAAACTGGAGCAGACCGCAGGAGGAGGTAAACACCCTCATGCGCTATTTCAAGGATTATCTCGAGGAGGCTCTGCGCGACTTCGCTGACGATACGATCGCGCTGCGCTTTATCGGCGATATCAGCCGGTTTTCCCCGGAGCTTCGCGAGCTGATGATAAAAAACCAGACGCTCTCCGCCGCCCACGAGGGAATGATCCTCAATCTCGCCATGAACTACGGCGGGCGCGACGAGCTTGTTCACGCCTTCCGCGATATATCCGAAAAGCTGCTTAGCGGCGAGATCACGAAGGACGATATTAGCGAGAAGCTGATATCTGACAACCTCTACACGAAGGGGATCCCCGATCCCGACCTGATTATCCGTCCGAGCGGCGAGCACCGTACCTCAAATTTCCTGCTTTGGCAGTCCGCTTATTCGGAATACTATATCGACGATGTTCTTTGGCCGGACTATACCGCTGAACATCTGAATAAGGCGCTCATAGAGTATTCTAAGCGCAGCAGAAGATTTGGTGGTGTTTGATCAGAGATGAAAATAAGAATTCTTTCGGCGGTATTCGGTATCGCTATCGCGCTTGGCCTGATAATCCTGGGCGCGTACTTCCCGATAGTTATCGACCTCAGTCTTGCGGCGATCGGAGGATTGTGCATCGTTGAGGGGCTTTCCGCAAAGAAGCTCGACAAAAAGCTGACGATGGTCATTCCCTGCACGGCGTTCATCGTTCTGCTGTGTATCTTTTACTCGTATAAGCTCGTTTGCATGGTGATCGTATTTGCCTTTATCGTATCGCTCTATATGGCGATGGTCTTCAATCATGAAAATCTTGTGTTCCAAGACCTCTCCTTTGCGCTGACGATCACGACAATGTGCTCGCTCGGCATCTGGTCGATCGTCTATATGTACGATCAGAGAAAGTCGATCGTCGGAATCTTTTACGTTATCGCGGCTCTCGCGATCCCTTGGTTTGCCGATGCAGGAGCATACTTCGGCGGCAGCGCGTTTGGAAAGCACAAGCTCTGCCCGAAGATAAGCCCCAAAAAGACGGTTGAGGGCGCAGTCTCAGGCGTGCTGATCGGCACGGTCGTTCCGCTCGTTGAAGGTCTGATATTCACGTTCTTCTTCTTCGACAAGACCGTGAGCGTGAACTATGTGAATTTTGCGATAATCGGCTTATTAGGCTCGGTGATCTCCATTCTCGGCGATCTCAGCTTTTCGCTTATCAAAAGAAGCTGCAATATCAAGGACTACGGCTCGCTTATCCCCGGCCACGGCGGTATGCTTGACCGTTTCGACAGCGTTATCTTTACGGCGCCGCTCATCATGATCCTCGATACGCTGCTTCCGATAGTCAACTGATTCTATGTGCATCTATAAAAGATGCACTTACAGCAAAGCGCTGTGCGAAAGCCCGCCTTTTGCGTCTTTACAGAGGTTTGTGAAATGACAGAAAATATCTCGGTACTCGGCTCGACCGGCTCCATCGGCACGCAGACTCTCAGCGTCTGTGAAAAGCTCGGGATCCGCGTTTCGGCGCTGACGGCGAACAAAAACATTGATCTGCTCGAAAAGCAGGTCAGGCAATTCAGACCGCGCCTCGCGGTCATAGGAGACGAGGCTTCCGCGAAGGAGCTTAAGCTGCGCCTTTCAGATACGGACGTTAAGATTTCGTTCGGCATAGAGGGGCTGTGCGATGCGGCGGCGATCGAAGAAGCTGACACGGTGCTGACTGCCGTAGTCGGCATGATCGGTCTGCGCCCGACTCTGACGGCGATCGAGGCCGGGAAGAACATTGCCCTTGCCAACAAGGAAACGCTCGTCGCAGGCGGCAGTCTCGTCATGAGGAGAGCCGCGGAAAAGGGCGTAAAGATATACCCGGTGGACAGCGAGCATTCTGCGATCTTCCAGTGCCTTCAGGGCTGCCCGGACAAAAAGTTCCTGAAACGCCTTATCCTGACTGCCTCCGGCGGACCTTTCTTCGGAAGGACGACGGAGCAGCTTAAAGATGTCACGGTCAAGCAGGCTCTCAACCACCCGAACTGGAGCATGGGCGCGAAGATCACGATCGACTCCGCTACAATGATGAACAAGGGGCTTGAAGTGATCGAGGCGCGCTGGCTCTTTGATACGCCCGTTGAGAATATCGGCGTCGTGGTTCACCGCGAGAGCGTCGTGCACTCCATGATAGAATACACAGACAATTCCGTGATCGCTCAGATGGGCGTTCCGGATATGAAGATACCGATTCAGTACGCGCTGACGTACCCTGAGCGTTACCCCTGCGACGTCGGCATTCTCGACCTCGCGAAGGTCTGCACTCTCTCGTTCTACGAGCCGGATTACGAGACCTTCCGCTGCCTGAAGGCGTGCAAAAGAGCGATGTCTCTCGGCGGCACGGCGACGGCGATCGTAAACGGCGCTAATGAGGAGGCTGTAAGGCTCTTCCTCGGAGAAAAGATCGGTTTCCTCGATATCGGCGAGATCGTTGAAAGCTCGCTCGACAGCGTCGCGGCAAAGGAGATCGCGTCTCTCGAGGACGTTCTTGCCGCAGACCGCGCAGCGAGGGAGTACGTTCTCTCTCTCGGACACTGATCTCCCACGAAAGGATATGATTTTATCGTTACGAAGATCCTGACGACAGCCGTTTTGATCGCCTTCGGCGTTCTGCTTTTCGAGCTGATCGTCTTTATCCACGAGTTCGGTCACTTTATCACTGCAAAGAAGTTCGGCGTTCAGGTAAACGAGTTCGCTATCGGCATGGGGCCTAAGCTGTTTGGCTTCGAGAGGGGAGAGACGAAGTATACCGTCCGCCTCCTTCCGATTGGCGGCTACTGCGCTCTCGAGGGCGAAAATGAGGAGAGCAGCAACGAACGCGCTTTTGTCAATAAACCTGTCTGGCAGCGAATGATCGTCATTCTTGCCGGTGCATTCAATAATATCGTGCTCGGACTTCTCATGATGATAATTCTCACAGCGCAGCAGCCCGTTCTCTCGTCTACCGTCGTCTCCGATTTCGCTCAGGTTGCTTTTACGTCAAAATCCGGCCTTGAGGCAGGCGACAAGCTGCTTGATATCGGCGGAACAAAGATCCGCTGCTCGCGCGACGTTCAGTTCGCCGTCGCGATGCTTGAGGTGAAAACGGTGGACGGAGGCGACCTTTCTGTCTACAAGGAGGACTGCGGCTACGCGCTCTTAAAGCAGTTCACCTCGCTTAAAGCTGAGGATTACACCGACGACGAGCTGAGAACGATCAGCGAGGCATTCAACAGCGGCATTAATCAGCTCAACGCAAGCGCCTCAAAGGAGGAAGCCGACAAGATCACACGGCAGACGCTCGACGAGGTCAACCGCCTTTCCGGAAAAAGCTATGAGCAGGAGGAAAGGGAGTATATGCCGGAGCGAAAGCGCTTCCGCACAAGCGTTACCGTTGAGCGCGGCGGCGAGACTATGACGCTCGAAAACGTCGATTTCTACACATATCTCGGAGAGAACGACAAGCCTGCCGTTGCGATCGACTTTACGGTAGAGCCGATGGAAAAGACGTTTCTTTCCGTCGTCACCGACTCATGGAACAGCACGTTCTCCGTCGTCCGAATGATCTGGAAAAGCCTCTTCGGTCTGATCACAGGAACGTACGGAATGAACGACATGGCAGGTCCCGTAGGCGCTGCGTCCGTTGTGACTCAGGCGGCGCAGGAGGGACTTAAAACGAGTATCGCTGACGCTATGAACAACATTCTGTTTATGATGATGATCATAACGGTCAATCTCGGCATCGTCAATCTTCTGCCGCTTCCGGCGCTCGACGGCGGCCGGTTCCTGTTTATGGTCATCGAGGTAATAATGCGCAGACCTGTCCCACAGAAATACGAGGGGTGGGTACACGCCGCAGGCTTTATTCTCCTGCTGCTGTTTATCGCCGTGATAACGATGAACGATATCGTCCGGCTTGTGACAGGCGCAGGTATCGGAGGGTAGTTTATATGAGCAGTAAGATAAAGGTAAAGGCCGGCAGCGTCGAGATCGGCGGCGGTGCTCCGGTGTCTGTCCAGTCGATGGTAAACGTGCCGTCAACTGATATCGAAGGCAGCGTCCGCCAGTGCGAAGCGCTTGAAAAAGCAGGCTGCGAGATCATAAGGATCGCGATCCCCGATATGGCGGCGGTATCACTGATCGAACCGATCAAAAAAGCTGTTTCCGTTCCGATCGTCGCCGATATCCACTTTGACTACCGTCTCGCGCTGGAGGCAGCCGCAGCAGGTATCGACAAGATCCGCATCAACCCCGGCAATATCGGCAGCGACGACAGAGTCCATGAGGTCGTCAGGGCGTGCCGCGCGAGAAATATCCCGATCAGGATCGGAGTGAATTCCGGCTCTCTTGAAAAGAATATCCTCGCAAAATACGGTTCACCGACGGCTGAGGCTCTCTGCGAAAGTGCGCTTTACCACGCATCATTGCTTGAAAAATTCGATTTCCGCGACATCGTTCTTTCAATGAAGTCTTCGACGGTCTCCACGATGATCCGCGCCTACGAGCTTGCAAGCGAGCGCTGCGATTATCCGCTTCACCTCGGCGTGACCGAGGCCGGAACGGAGCGCATGGGGCTTATAAAATCGGCGGCAGGCTTAGGCTCGCTCCTCCTCAGGGGCATCGGAGACACCGTTCGCGTGTCGCTTACGGACGATCCCGTCAAGGAGGTATACGCCGCCAAGGATATCCTCAGGGCGATAGATATTGATAGATCCGGTGTAAAGTTCATTTCCTGCCCGACGTGCGGCAGAACGAGGATCGACCTGATCGGCATCGCTAACGAGGTGCAGGAGCGCCTTCGCACCTGCGAGAAGACGATAACCGTCGCTGTCATGGGCTGCGTCGTAAACGGCCCCGGCGAGGCTCGCGAAGCCGATATCGGTATCGCCGGCGGAGACGGAGTCGGTCTGATATTCAAGAAGGGTGAGATCGTCCGCAAGGTGTCGGAGTCCGAGCTTGTAGACGCACTCATGGAGGAAATAGATAAGCTCTGATGGGCAAGCAAGGTCATATCCATTTGCGCCGGCGGCTGATTGCTGCCGGCTTGTATGTGCTTTTAGAAAAGGAATGGTTTTTTGAGTACAGTTAGGAAAGTATTCAGCGACTACATATCGGAGCCGCTCGTTCAAAGCCTCGGTGCCGGCAAGGTCAGCCGAATCTCCGTCAACAGAGAGACTAACAACATGACGGTCTCGCTTGAATTCGGAGTTCTCGTCCCTCAGTCGGACGTGCTTGCGATGGAGCGCGAGCTTTTGCGCTCTCTCGGTCTGTCCGGCGTGCGCGTCAATACGCAGTTTCCGGAGGAGCTTTTCTCCGCAGACTACTTTCAGGAGATCGTGACTCACCTCAAGCGCGATTACATGACGCTCAACGGAACCTTTAAGGACGCTAACGCAGCCCTTGAAGGCAGCACCCTCACGATCGAGCTTTTCCACGGCGGTGAAGCCGTGATAAAGGGGCAGAACGCCGGAAGGCTGATCTCGAAGGCGATTTCCGATATGTTCGGAGTCAATGTAACAGTCGAATTCACCGGTATCTCATCCGTAACCGCCGACGACGAGGTCTACATAGAGATGCAGAAGCAGTTCGAGATCGAAGCGAAGCGCGCCGCCGACGAGCAGAAGGTTCAGCGGCAGGAGGAGGTCATGGCAGCGGCGAAGGAGCGCGAGAAGAAGGCGCAGGCCGCGGCAGTCAAGATAGAGGTCAGAGAGGGCGACAGCCTCAGCCCGGTGCTTGCGCCGAATTCGGCTCACCCTCTTTACGGCCGCGCGATCACAAAGGTGAACGTCGTTCCGATCAGTACCGTCACGCCGGATTCGGGCAGCGCGATGATCTGGGGCGATATTTTCTCCCTCGACTTCCGCACGACGCGCGACGGCAAAAAGTATATCGTTTCCATATTAATAACGGATTACACCGGTTCAATGACGGTCAAGCTCATTGACACGATAGAGGCGTGCAAGCCGATCGAGCTTCTCAAAGCCGGAAGAACGATCATCGTAAAGGGCAGCGTTCAGTTCGACCGTTACGACAACGAGATCGTTGTCATGGCGGACAGCATCTCCACGGGGGAGAAGGTCAAGATCGTGGATAACGCCGTGACAAAGCGCGTCGAGCTGCATCTTCACACCAATATGTCCGATATGGACGGCATCACGCCCGCCGGCGATCTCATCAACCGCGCGTTTGAGTGGGGTATGCCGGCTATCGCAATCACCGACCACGGCGTGGCGCAGGCATTCCCGGACGCGATGAACGCCGTGAACAAGATACGCAAGAACGGCGGCGAGTTCAAGGTCATATACGGCTGCGAGGGCTACCTTGTGGACGATATGGACGACGATGAAAGCAAGCCGTTCGAGGGCGAGGACGTTATCTGCGAAAACTGCTCGCAGCTTCCGATGGAGTCTTTGAAAAAGAAAAAAACGTACCACATTATCCTTCTTGTGAAGGATCTTGTCGGTCTGAAGAATCTGTATAAGCTGATCTCATACGCGCATCTAAACTACTTTTTCAGGCGTCCGAGGATCCCCCGCTCCGTCCTTAACCGCCACCGCGAAGGGCTTATAATCGGTTCGGCGTGCGAGATCGGCGAGCTTTACCACTCCGTTGTCGAGGGTAAGAGCGACGAGGAGCTTGAAAGGATCGCCGCCTACTACGATTATCTCGAAATACAGCCGCTCGGCAACAACGCCTTCATGACGAGAAACGGCACAGTCGGCAGCATCGAGGATATCAAGGACTTCAACAGAAAGATCGTCTCCCTCGGCGAGAAGCTGCACAAGCCGGTCGTCGCAACGTGCGACGTACACTTCCTCGATCCGCATATGGCTGAATACCGCAAGATCATCATGCACGGCAAGGGTTTTGAAGACGCCGACCAGCAAGCGCCTCTCTACCTGAGAACTACGAAGGAAATGCTGCGCGAGTTTGATTATCTCGGCGATGAAAAGGCGTACGAGGTCGTCGTCACCAATTCAAACAAGATCAACGATATGGTCGAGTCGATCAAGCCGATCCCCGACGGCAACTTTCCTCCGTTCATCGACGGCGCGGAGGAACAGCTGAACTCCATAACATGGGAGCGCGCGAAAAAGATGTACGGCGATCCGCTCCCGAAGATCGTCAAGGACAGGCTCGACAGAGAGCTTGGCTCGATCAACAAGCACGGCTTCTCCGTACTCTACATGACGGCGCAGAAGCTCGTTGCCGACAGCGAGGCTCACGGTTACCTCGTCGGCTCGCGAGGATCGGTCGGTTCGTCGTTCGTCGCGACGATGTCCGGTATCTCCGAGGTAAATCCGCTCTCGCCGCATTACATATGTCCCAACTGCAAAAACAGCGAATTTATAACGGACGGCAGCTACGGCTCCGGCTTCGATCTTCCTGAGAAAAAGTGCCCGAATTGCGGAACACTCTACCACCGTGACGGTCACGAGATACCGTTTGAGACGTTCCTCGGCTTCGACGGCGACAAGGATCCGGATATCGACCTTAACATAGCCGGCGAATATCAGTCGCGCTCCCACCGGTACACAGAGGTTCTCTTCGGCAAGGAAAACGTCTTTAAGGCAGGTACGATAGCAACGGTCGCCGACAAAACGGCGTTCGGATACGTCAAAAAGTACGCCGAGGAAACGGAGCACATTTTCCACAAGGCGGAGGAGCAGCGCCTCGCAATGGGCTGCACCGGCATCAAGAGAACAACGGGCCAGCACCCCGGCGGCATGGTCGTTGTGCCGCGCGGCATGAGCATATTTGACTTTTGCCCGATCCAGCACCCTGCCAACGACATGAAGAACGACAACATCACGACACACTTCGACTTCCACTCTATCCACGATACGATCTGCAAGCTCGATGAGCTCGGCCACGATGTTCCGACGATCTATCACTATCTTGAGGAGTTCACAGGAATAAAGGTCATGGACGTTTCGATGTCCGACGAAAAGGTTATGTCGCTCTTTACCTCAACGGAGGCTTTAGGCGTCAAGCCGGAGGATATCGGCAGCGAAACGGGTACATTCTCCCTCCCGGAAACAGGCACGAGCTTTGTCCGTCAGATGCTCGTCGAGGCTCGCCCGAAGACGTTTGACGACCTGATGCAGATCGCCGGTCTTTCCCACGGAACGGACGTCTGGCTCGGCAACGCGCAGGAGCTTATCCACAACGGAACCTGCACGATCTCCGAGGTTATCGGAACGCGAGACAGCATTATGACATACCTTCTCCACAAGGGGCTTGAACCGAAGATGGCGTTCAAGATCATGGAGATCGTCCGTAAGGGCAACGCAACGAAGCTGCTCACGGAGGATCATATAAAAGCTATGAAGGAGCATGACGTGCCGGATTGGTACATCGACTCCTGCATGAAGATCAAGTATATGTTCCCTAAGGCGCACGCCGCCGCTTATATGATCTCCACTCTGCGCCTCGGCTGGTACAAGGTATACAAGCCGCTTGAATACTACGCTGCGTACTTTACCGTCCGCGGAGAGAGCTTCGACGCAAAGTCGGCGCTGGAGGGCAAGGCTGCCGTCGAGAAGAAGATAAAGGATATCACCGACAAGGGCAATGCCGCCAGTGCGAAGGAGAAGACAGACCTCGCCACGCTCCAGATCGCAAACGAGATGCTTGCGCGCGGAATCAAGGTGCTTCCTATCAGTATCTACAAATCGGAGGCAAAAAAGTTCCTGATCGAGGACGGCGCTCTTCGTCTGCCGTTTTCCTCAATGCCCGGCGTAGGAGAGGCGGCAGCGGAAAGCCTTTCCGAGGTCGTGAAAAAGGGCGGCTTTCTCTCAATCGAGGACGTCGCGAGAATGTCGAAGGTCTCGAAGACGATCATCGAAATGCTCCGCGAGGTAGGCGCGTTCGGCGACCTCCCCGAATCAAATCAAATGACACTGTTCTGACCATACTAATGCGGCGCTCCGTCATTCGGCTGCGCCGCTTTTTCGTGTTATCGCACCGCTTTTTGGGTATAATAGATTATATGACTCTTGGCAGAATCACAAAAAATCACCTGCTGCATTTGTAGGTTATCGCTAATAATCTGATAGATTTTTTTCTTTCTAAGGGGAAAATTTCTTAAATCCCCTTTACATTTCCCAATTTTTGATATATTATAGTAAATGATACCATATTATAGGGGAGGTGTGTGCTCTTGTCTAAAAGCGTATTCAGATCGGTCGCAATGCTGCTCGTTCTTGCGGCAGTCCTTGTGATGATACTGACTCGCCTCGATCTCCTGATCGCCGCGATCAATAAGTTTTTTGCCGTGCTCACACCGTTTATTGTCGGTTTTATAATATCGTACGTTCTGAATATCCCCTATACTTTCTTTATGAACAGGGCGTTCAAGAAGCTGGATAAAGCTCCGGATGAGCGAAAGGGAAAACTCGATGAGTTCCTTGCGAAGCTGAGAAAGCCGCTGTCGCTGATACTCTCGTTCGCAATTTTCTTTGCGGTCATTATCCTCCTTCTGAGTATAATCATACCGCAGATAACAAGCAGTATCCAGGGCGTTGTGGATAATTTCGGCGCGTACTACGCTTCCTTCCAGGAGTGGGTGTTCAGCGTCGCCGCGAGGTTCGGCTTCAAGACGGAGACTATGTCCGAGCTGTTCGCGAGCATCAACGAGTTTATTGCCCAGTACACCGGCGGCGATATAACCGACGCCTCCGGCATGATCGACGTCGGAACGATCGTTTCCGGCATCACAAACTACCTTTTCCCGCACATCTTCGACTTTACAAAGAACGTATACAGCTTCTTCTATAATGTGATCCTGAGCATCGTTGTTTCGATCTACTACCTCGCAAACAAGGAAATGCTCATCAATCAGGTCAAGAAGGTCTCGTATACGCTTATTCCGCAGAAGTACCTCGGCAGGGTTCTCCGCACCGTCGATCTCTGCAACAACAAGGTCGGTAAATTCCTTTACGGAAAAATGATAGATTCCATGATCATCGGTCTGCTCTGCTTCGTCGTGCTGAAAATATTCGGCATCGAATATGCAGTGCTTCTGAGTGTTTTTGTCGGCGTTACGAATATCATACCGTTCTTCGGCCCGATAATCGGCGCGATCCCCGGCGTTATCCTCCTTCTGATGATTAATCCGCTTCAGGCGCTCACTTTTATCGTGATCGTCATTGTGATCCAGCAGCTCGACGGCAACATCATCGGCCCGAAGATCCTCGGAGACCAGCTCGGAATATCCGGCTTCTGGATCATGTTCAGCGTCCTTGTGGGCGGCGGTCTTTTCGGCTTCATGGGCTTGCTGCTAAGCGTTCCGATCTTCGCCGTTATCTACCTCATCATCGGAGAAAAGGTAAACGGCAGGCTCGTTACGCTCGGCTTCGCGACGGAGGAGGGCGTAAGATCCGATCCGCTTCCGCAGGTCGCATATGAGGACGGCCGCATCATCGCAGATGATGACGACGACGAGGAGCTGATCTTCGTCGAGGAGGACGTCTCCGATGAGCTCATTTCCCCGTCGGAGGACGACAGCGACGAATTCTTCTGATCGCCGTTTTTTCCGCCGACAGCAAACATCAACAGAGAAGCCCGTATCTATACTATATATTGCGAATGACTGCCTCTGTGCAAAGCGCGGGGCAGCATCACACTCCACACAAATATCCCCTCCGATTCCGGCAGGGTGAAAAGAGGTCCTGTTACAGTGCAAAACCTATTGGACAGAGTGAATGAGGCGTTCGGCAGCCTTTCAAAAAGGCAGAAGCTGATCGCCGAGTATATCATCAATCATTACGACAAGGCTGCGTACATGACGGCGTCGCGTCTCGGTGAGACGGTTGGCGTCAGTGAATCGACGGTCGTGCGCTTTGCCGTAGAGATCGGATACGAGGGCTATCCCGAGCTGCAGCGCGCTATGCAGGAGATGATCCGCGACAAGCTGACATCCGTTCAGCGTATTGACGTCGCACATGACAGGATCGACTCCGAGGATATCCTCACAAGTGTTCTCAATCAGGACATCAAGCTGATAAAGAAAACGATAGAGGAAAACAACAGCGAGTCCTTCGAGCGTTCCGTTGACTATATTCTGAACGCGCATAAAATATACATTTTCGCCGTGAAAAGCTCCTTTGCACTTGCGCGCTTCCTCGGCTACTACCTTGAGCTGATCTTCGGCAACGTCAAGATCATCGAGACGACGAGCAAGAGCGAGATGTACGAGCAGCTTTTCCGCACGGGTGAGGACGACGTTATGATCGGTATCAGCTTTCCGCGGTATTCCTCCAGCACTATGGAGGCGATGCAGTTTGCGTCGCAGCAGGGCGCGAAGGTTATTGCTATCACCGACAGCATGACGGCGCCGGTAACGAAGATATCCGACTGTGTGCTCGTCGCGAAGAGCGACATGGCTTCCGTCGTCGATTCTCTCGTTGCTCCGCTGAGCCTTATCAACGCGCTCATCGTCGCAACTGTCTCACGAAAGCGCGACGACGTCACACATACGTTCCGTCAGCTTGAAAGCATCTGGGACAGATACAATATCTATTTGAAGAACGGGGAGACAAGCTCCGATGAGGAATAACAGCGTGATCGTCGTGGGGGCAGGCGCGGCAGGCTGTATGGCGGCAGTAACCGCGGCGCAGCGCGGCTTTGACGTAACGCTTTTCGACAAAAACGAAAAGATCGGCCGCAAGCTGCTCATTACGGGAAAGGGCAGGTGCAACGTCACAAATAACTGTGACAGAGATACGCTTATCCGCAGTGTGCCGGTGAACGCGCGCTTCCTGTACAGTGCGTTCTCAGCGTTTTCTCCGCAGGACACGATGGATTTCTTCGAGCGCGCCGGCGTTCCTCTCAAAACAGAGCGCGGCAGGCGCGTCTTTCCGCAGTCCGACCGTTCAACCGATATAATTGACGCCTTCTTCCGCAGGCTGCGGGAGCTGCACGTCCGCATTGTCAGTGAAAGCGTAACGGAGCTGATCCTCGAGGACGGCTCGGTTAAGGGCGTTAAAACGCAGCGCGGAGAGTATCCGGCGCAGAGCGTCATAATTGCGACCGGCGGCTGCTCATATCCTCAGACAGGCTCGGACGGCTTCGGGTATAAGCTCGCTCAGAGCGCAGGGCACACGATCGTCCCTCCGCTTCCGTCGCTTATCCCGATCGTGACGAAGGAAACGTGGTGCGCCGAGCTTCAGGGGCTTTCGCTGAGAAATGTTACGCTCACACTTAAAAACGAAAAAAACAAGACGCTCTATTCCGAGCTTGGTGAGATGCTCTTTACGCATTACGGCGTGACAGGCCCTCTCGTCCTCTCGGCGAGCGCACATATAGATCTGCGAAGGGGCGGCGAATATTCGCTGACGATCGACCTGAAGCCCGCCTTGACGGAGGAGCAGCTCGACGCCCGCGTTCTGCGCGACATCGAGGAGAACCTCAACAAGGATTTCGTCAATTCCCTCGACGCGCTTCTTCCGAAAAAGCTGATACCCGTCGCGGTGTCGCTCTCCGGCATAGATCCGCACAAAAAATGCAACGAGCTTACAAAGCAGGAGCGCCGCGCCTTCGTTTCGCTTCTCAAGCATATTACGCTTACCTTCGGAGGCTTTCGCCCGATCGAGGAAGCGATCGTTACGTGCGGCGGCGTGAAGGTGAAGGAGATAGATCCGAAAACTATGCAGTCAAAGCTCGCCGCAAACCTTTATTTTGCAGGGGAGATCATCGACGTAAACGCATACACCGGCGGCTTTAACCTCCAGATAGCGTTTTCAACGGGCTATCTTGCCGCAAGCTCTCTTCCGAAATGCGGCGAATAATAATTTACAATCAAACCAAGGGAGATGAACAAGATGTTTTGTGTAGCTGTTGACGGCCCTTCCGGAGCCGGAAAAAGCTCGGTGTCGAAGGCGGTCGCAAAGGCGCTCGGCTTCGTCCATATAGATACCGGCGCAATGTACCGCGCGCTCGCGTACCACGCTCTCGATCTCGGCGTTGATATAGCCGATACGTCAGCCGTGGAAAAGATGCTTTCCGAAACAAAGCTGTCGCTTGCCCTCGACGGCGGCGCACAGAGAGTCCTTGTAAACGGCGAGGACGTCACGGGATATATCCGTACGGAGAAGGTCTCGATGGCGGCTTCAAATGTTTCCAAGATACCGGCTGTAAGGGCGTTTCTCCTTGAAACACAGAGGCAGACGGCGCGAGAGATGAATGTCCTGATGGACGGACGTGATATTGCAACGGTCGTTCTTCCGGACGCTGATGTGAAGATATTCCTCACGGCATCCGCCGAAAAAAGAGCTGAAAGAAGATATAAAGAACTACTTGCAAAAAATGAAGAAGTAGAGTATAAT
>CADAYJ010000021.1 GCA_902792115.1 uncultured Ruminococcus sp.
CTGACGTATTTCAAGGCTTTTGAGTTCAATTTGACCGAAATATGCAAGCAAGTTTGGTGCTCAGTCCGCAGGACGTGATTTATTCAGTGTTTCCTTAACTTTTGGTCAGGGGCATTTTCTGCCAAAATGCCCCTCTTCCAAAAACAGTCCACCGGACTGTCTTTGGAATTCACCCCTAAAAGAGCTTTGGCGTGTATGCCTCCGGCGGCCCGCTTTTTGAAAAAAGCGGGGCAAAAACTTTCTGATGTGATAACCTTGGCTTTTTCGACAGACTAAAATGATATTTATATCATTATACTATAACGTACGGAAAAGATTGCTAACATTTTATTAACAAGGCGCGTCCTTAGGCTCTCCGAGCAGCTCGCCTCTTATGTAAGACAGCGCGTCGCCGACGTCCACGCCAAAAGCGCAGGCGTATTCCTCGCTTACGATCTTCTCGCAGAGCGAAAGCACCTTTTCGTCGGCGCTTCGCAAGCGGCGCGTATCATGCATAAGGGTGCGCTTTCGCAGAAGAAGCGTCCTCATCACGCCGATCAGCTCCTCGCTCAGCCCTCTGGAGACGATCTCGTGAAAGTCGTGCTCGCGCTTTCTGTCGTCAGGCTCCCAGACCGCCTCGCCGCCCCTCGCGGCGTTCATCATGCCGTCAAGCTCCCCCTTCTCCATCACGGGACGAAGGCGCGCCTTCAGCTTATCGCTGCCGACAGGTACGTAATATCTCGAGCGGCTGTCATATAGGGGCGCAAGTATGTAGTACATACCGTACGCGCCACCGAAACGCTCGCGCCTGATATCAACAAGCCTGCAAACTCCGTTGTTGCCGTAGACAAGTATATCGTTTTGCTCGTACATAACAGTCATCCTTTCCACGGGTAATGCCCGCCGTAATACTTCCTCGCGATATGCGCCTGCGTGTCCTGCGGAAGCCGCGACAGGCGAGCCTTCCAGCTATCCTCCGCCTCGGGCTTTCCGGCTTTTTCCTTCTTTTCCGCAGGTTCAGCCTTTGCCGCGTTGATCTCAGTCTGCATTCTTTCACCTTTTTGCAATTTTTTATCCGCGTCCTTCGCAAGCTCGTCTTTTTTCAAAAAACGGCGGCATCGCCCCAAAAGCAGAAGAGAGCCGCCGCGTCCTCGGCACACGCGCAGGTTTTAAAAACCTGTACAAAAACAGACTGAGAATACTCGTCTTCTGCAATAACATATCACTGCCATAACGCCGTTTTTTGTAACTATTTCAGCCGCCAAACACCTCAAAAGCTCACATTTCAAGCGGTTTTTTACCTTACAATAATTATACCAAAATCTAAAAATCCATGTTATAGTGAAATTTCACAAACTTTAAAATTCAAAATTGTGA
Source organism: uncultured Ruminococcus sp. (assembly GCA_902792115.1). Lineage (GTDB taxonomy): Bacteria > Bacillota > Clostridia > Oscillospirales > Acutalibacteraceae > RUG592. The sequence goes on from CADAYJ010000021.1 coordinate 1,357, forward strand.
AGAATTTCTTTTAGATTTGCTTGACAGATGAGGGAATTTATGCTAAGATATACGTAGTCAAAGTTAGCGGCTCGGCCGCAAATGTTCTGTCAATATCACATTTACTCAGCAGATTTAGCGTAGGTCGCAGGACTTACGCTTTTTGCTTTTTATGAAACAAAGGAGTCATTCATGATAATATTCAACACCGATCTCGATAAAACTCTGATCTACTCGTATAAGCACGACATCGGCAACGACAAGCTCTGCGCCGAGATCTACCAGGGGAGGCAGGTATCGTTTGTGACGCGCCGCACGGCGGAGCTTTTAAAGCGCGTAAACGAGACGGTTCTGCTTGTCCCCACGACGACGCGCACGCTTGAGCAGTACGTAAGGATCGACCTCGGGATCGGCACGCCGCATTACGCGCTCGTCTGCAACGGAGGCATTTTGATCACTGACGGAGAGGAGGACAGCGGCTGGTACAGGGAGTCATTCGAGCGCGTGGAGGACTGTCAGGGCGAGCTGAGGCTTGCGCAGGAGGTTCTTGAAGCCGACGAAAACAGATCGTTCGAGATTCGCAACGTCAGCAGCCTGTTCATCTTTACGAAGAGCGACGAGCCGCAGCTTTCCGTCGAGCTTCTCAGAAGCGCTCTCGACACGAGCAAAATGGACGTATTCTACAACGGCGTGAAGGTATACGCCGTGCCCAAGGCGCTGGGGAAGGGCGCCGCCGTAAAGCGTCTGCGCGACCGTCTCGGCGCGGAGCTTGTTATCGCGGCAGGCGACAGCGAATTTGACGTTCCCCTGCTCAACGCGGCCGACGAAGCGATCGCGCCGCCCGATTTCCCTGAGCCGGAGAAGCTGACGTGTAAGCCGCACATTATGCAAAGCGGCGGCATATTCTCCGAGTACGTTCTTGAAAAGGTGCTGGAGATAGCAGCGCACACTTGACCGATAACAGCAGGTCTGTACCCGCGGGAACAGATTCTTGACCGGAAGCAAAAAAGCCGCGCCCATTTCGGCACGGCTTTTTTCTTTTATTCCTCGCGTTTTTGCTTCATAAACTTGCGCGGATCTACCCAGCGGCCGTTTTCCTTTACAGCGACGTGAACGTGCGCCTGCTCGGCAGCCTCGCCCGGTATCGCGTAGACCGTTCCGACGAAGGTTCCGGCGTCCACGACCTCTCCGGCCTGAACGAGCGCCGTTTTTGCAAGTCCGCAGTAGTACGAGCAGACGTTCCTTGAATGCTCGATCACCACCACCTTGTCGTCGATCTCGGCGGCGTAGTCAATACCCGTGTGGGCGCGGTAATCGCCCAGCGTCTCGTTGTAAACGGGTGCCTCGGAGAAGCCCAGCAGCACAGGCTTGTTCTTGATCGGCTCGCAGTTGAACACAACAGGCTTGTCCGTGTCCGTATCGCTGTCCGCCTTCACGCCGCTGACGGTCGCGTTTACCTGCGCCTCCGTCTTCTCCTTCTTCTCAGGCTCGGACAGAATCAGGTCTGCGTCCGTATCGCTGCTCTCTGTTATCGTCACGGTCGGGTTTAAGTATGAGCTTACACTGCTCATCGTCGTCCAGACCGCCGCGCCTATCGCCACCAGGCAAACAGCAAGCGCCGTTAAGAAGCCCTTCGTAAAGGTCTTAGGCTCACGCTCCTCCTCCTGCTCCTCCTGATCGTCATCGTCCTCAATAAAATCATCAAAAAAATCCTTATTCACGGTAACACCTCCAACACTAGTATTGGAAATGTCACCGTGAATATTCAAAAAATCCCTATCTTAAAGTGATATTTTCCCGTCCGCTGCGAAAGCGCCGCTTTATCTCATTCGGCGCGCAGTCTCTCAGTTGCAGCCGCAGCCGTTGTTGCAGCCACAGCCGCAGTCGCCGCCGCCGTTGCAGACGATCAGGATAATAACGAGAAGAATGATCCAAGTACAGCTGTTGTTGCCAAATGCGTTACACATAATTATGTGCCTCCTAATGAATTATTAATGCGCGGCGGCGGTTGCTCCGTCCGCTCTCGCATTTATAATACATACTACACACCGCCGCTTGTCCGCGACACTTGTCCGCGCGGATCAGGTCGAAAAATTTTTCGGGCGCAGATTTCCGTTTATATTTACAAAATCCCCCGATTATTTTAATGAAAAATTCATAGAGCCTTAACAAACAAATCCTGAGTTCGGGTATAATATAATTGTACACAGCGGTACCGCGCCGCTTGTGTATATGTTCTACCCTCCTCAAAATGTACCCCTCAAACTAAGGAAAGCAGACGGCTGCCCGCAACGGCCGTCTGCTTTTCCTTTTATTCTGCCTTTCCGGTAAAACCTTTATGAGCTTTCAAATGAATATTTTTGCGCGTCGCTGCCTTAAATATCACATCTTTTTCTTATAATAATTATGAACAATCAGCGTAATGATCGCACTCAGGTATACATCTGCTGCCAGCGCTATACTGACATATTTATTGATAAATCCGAACAGAATGCAAGCAATTATCGTTAAAACAAGACAGATCACAGACGAGGTACGCATTGTTTCTTTGCTGATGGCGTCGTTGCGCTCGTCAGTTTTCTCGACGTAGTATTTTTTTAGCTTTTCGTCGTTGTGCAGCAGCGAATAATACTTTGCCAGACAATAAACGGTTACAAGCATTGAAGAAATACATACACCGAGTACAAGTCCGCTTGAAAAATCATCCTTTAACTTGAAAATCGACATTCCCGAAATGAACGAAACAGGGAAGATACAGCAGATCAGCGCGAGTATCTTCATTTTCCTTTCGAGTTTTTTTCTGAAATCTTCCATTTGTTTATCCTCCGTCAGATGTTTTCGTCATTTTCAAAAATGAACAGCTCTTCGATCGTCATTCCGAAGAACTGCGCTGCCTTATGTGCAAGCGTCAGTGAAGCGTTGTATCGTCCGTTTTCGAGCGATATTATAGTCTGCCGCGTTACGCAGAGCGCGTCGGCAAGCTCCTGCTGCGTTACCTTATGCGCCTTTCGCAGCTGTTGAATTTTGTTTTTCAATCGACATCACCCTCACGTTGTTCAATTATTGTCAAGCCAGCTTTACAATTAAAGTATAGCATACTTTACATTTCTTGTCAAGTGTGCTTTACATATTTTTTTAAAAAAACGGTCATGCCAAAGCATTCGCTTCGACATGACCGTAATCTCTTTTGTACTGTATCGCAGTGTCAGACTGCTTAAAATTAACCCTTTACAGCACCCGCAACAACACCGTCGATGATGTACTTCTGCGAGAATGCGTAGAAGATAATGATCGGCAGGATCGCGAGAACGAGCATAGCCATCATGGCGCCCATATCTACGGAGCCGTAGCCGCCCTTCAGATACTGAATTGCGATCGGGATCGTCTTGTACTTCGTCTTATCGAGGACAAGCGACGGGAGGAGGTAGTCATTCCAGATCCACATTGCCTCAAGGATCGCAACGGAGATAGCCGTCGGCTTGAGGATCGGCATAACGACCTGGAAGTACGTCTGTACAGGATTGCAGCCGTCGATCATCGCGGCTTCCTCGATCTCCAGCGGTATACTCTTCGCAAAGCCGCAGAACATGAATACCGCAAGCCCGGCTCCGAATCCGAGGTATACGACAATGATACCCCAAGGGTTGCCGAGGTGGAGTGCGTCGGAGGTCTTCGCAAGAGTGTACATAACCATCTGGAACGGAACGATCATCGAGAATACGCAAAGGTAATAGAACACCTTAGTAAAGATCGTATTAACTCGAGTGATGTACCAGCCTGCCATCGAGCAGCAGAGAATGATAACGATAACGGAGCCGACCGTGATGATCAGCGAGTTGAGGAACGCCGAGAAGAAGCCGATTTTGTTGATTCCGCTCACATAGTTCTCGAAGCCTACGAACATCTTGCCGGTAGGCAGGTTGAACGGGTTACGGCTAATGTAAGCCTTCTTCTTGAAGGAGTTCATAATTACAAGAAGGACAGGAACGACGTAAACGACAGACACGATGGAGAGTATGACAGTCCAGAGCATCGAATACGGCGAACGTCTTGCGTTGTAGCTGTACGCGCTTTTCTTTGCCTTCTGATCGACGAGCGCCTGCACGTCGGGCGGCAGGAGATCGCCCTTCTGAATGGTTTCGGGAATGTACTTAGCCATTACTGCTGGACCTCCTTCCTGTGAGTCAGAACGAGCTGAACGATAGCAATAGCGCCAACGATGAGCGAGAAGACAACAGCCTTCGCCTGACCTACGCCCTCAAAGCCGACACGGCCGTAGAACGTGTTGTAAATGTTGAGCGCGAGAAGCTCGGAGCGATTCGACGGAAGACCGTTCGTCAACGCGAGGTTCTGGTCGAAGAGCTTGAACGAGTTCGTCAGCGTAAGGAATGTACAGATAGTGATCGAGGGCATGACCATCGGCAGGATAACATGACCGAGAACCTGTCTGCCGGTTGCGCCGTCGATCTTCGCAGCTTCGATAAGATCCGGCGGAACATTCTGGATACCGGCGATGTAAATGATCATCATGTAACCGATCTGCTGCCAGTTCATCAGAATGATCAAGCCCCAGAAGCCGTAAACCTCGCTGAATGTGAGCGTGAGGTCAAACTGCGCGAGGATACCGTTGAGGATAAGCTGCCAGATGTAACCAAGGACGATACCGCCGATGAGGTTCGGCATGAAGAATACCGTTCTGAAAAGGTTTGTTCCTCTGATGCCCTTTGTCAGCAGCATCGCGATCGCGAATCCGAAGAAGTTGATCGTAACGACCGAAACGACGGCAAAGAGAGCCGTGTACCAGAGCGCGTGGATAAACTCGGGATCCTTGAACATATCGGTGTAATTCTTTAATCCGACCGGTACCGCGTCGTTTACCGTTGTAAACTTACAGAACGAAAGGTAGATACCAAGCCCGAACGGCACGATAAAACCGATCATGAACGCGATGAAGGTCGGCATCGCAAAGAGCGGAAAATATATTCTTAATTCTTTTTTACTCACTTTAATCTTCCCTTCCTGGGGGTACCGAACGTTCGGCGAAAGCCGGGAAGCGGTTCGGCGATTCCCTTGATTGGCAGTTCCTGAGCTGCTGCCGTTCAGACGAGCGGCTTTTGCCCGGGAGTGCCGTAAATAGCCTGCCGGGAGATCCCGGCGCCGTGTGTAAACACGTATTTGAGCCTCGACCGGCTGCGAAAAGGTAGCTTTTCACTGCAAGGTCACTGTTTGCCAAGCAGATGATCCACAAACTGACGGGCGCAGCGCCCGGAGAAGCCTCCGTGGCTCAGCTCCCAGCGATTTGCCTCGAGAAGAAGCTGCTCCTCCGGCATATTCAGATCGTCGCGCCTTGCGAGCTGACGAACGATCTCCTGGAACTGCTTTTTGTCCGGAGCGCCGAAGTATATCGTAACGCCGAAACGCGCCGCAAGCGACAGCTTTTCCTGCACCGTATCCGTCTTGTGGACATCTCCGCTCCATTCGTCTCTGTCGGAGAACGTCTCGCGGATCAGGTGGCGTCTGTTCGACGTCGCGTAGATCAGCACATTCTGCGGCTTCTTTTCAAGTCCGCCCTCAATGACAGCCTTCAGGTACTTATATTCCGTCTCAAACTCTTCAAAAGAGAGATCATCCATGTACAGGATAAACTTGTAATTACGGTTCTTGATTTGCGCGATGATATCGTTGATATCCTTGAACTGGTGCTTGTAGACCTCGATTATCCGCAGACCGTCCTCGTAATACTTGTTGAGTATTGCCTTGATGCTCGAGGATTTTCCCGTACCGGCGTCTCCGAAGAGAAGGCAGTTATTCGCCCGTTTTCCGCGAAGGAATGCCTCGGTATTGTCGGTAAGCTGCTTCTTTGCGCTCTCGTAGCCGACAAGATCATCGAGCCTTACGTGCGCGATATTTGTGATCGGAACGATCACCGCGCCGCTTTCGTTCCTGTCCATGCGGAACGCCTTGTGCAGACCGAGCTTTCCCACGCCGAAGCGCATATAGAAGTCTATCACATGACCGGCAAATTCATCTATCCCGACGCTCGCCGCCAATCGCTGCGAAAGCTCGCAAATACAGTCCCGGATACGCTTGTTAAAAGCATGACCGCAGCCCTCTGCCGATCTGTAATCGGTAAGCAGACCGAACACGGAAGCGTCGGCAGCAGGCGAAAGCCGCGAAAAGTCGAGCCTGAACAGCTCGCGGAAGATCATGAAGTCATGGACAGCAAGACGCTTCAGCGCCCCGTCCTCAATGCCTCTCATCTCACACGCCAGGCTAAAGGCATTTTCATTGCTTACGAGCAGCAGCGTCAGATAATCATGCCACAGGTTTCCCTTGAAGCCGTATATCCCGGCAAGCTCCACAAGCCTTCCGACCGCGCGGAAAACACCGGCTCTTAAAGCCTCGTCCTCCGAAAGGATATCGGCTCCGGCATTTGCCGCTGCCGTTATATCCTTCAATACGTCTGAATTTTCAAGCTCTCTGTAAATTATCAGTTCATCAAGATTCATATTGATCACCGCATTTCTCCGCCTCTGCGGCGTACCTCACAGTGAAAAATCACCTTTTCGACAACCGTCGAAGGCTCGGGGTGCAGCAAGCTGCCCCCCAATAACCGCAGAGAGTGAACGGAGCAGCTCCGTCCACTCTCTTAATTGCATTATTTCGGATTTGATTACTCAGCAGCAGACTCTGCGCCTTCCTCAGCAGCACCGTCTTCTGCAGCAGCGTCGTCAGCAGCAGCGCCATCGTCAGCAGCAGCAGCGTCACCGCTGTGAGAAGCATCATACTCTGTCTTCCAGCCGTCTACGAATGCAGTCTTAACGCCTTCCCATGCTTCGTCTGTCTGGCCGTTCTGAGCGTAATCGAGAAGAGCAGCACCAACGCCGTCCTTCCACTTCTCGGAAGGAATCGTGGAGAAGTTCCACTTAACAGCTGTCTTGCCGTTTGCGATGTACTCGTCAGCAGCCTTGATAAGAGCGTTATTAGCCTGATACTTAGCGTCCTCGTCAAATGTCTTGAACGGAGTTACGAAGCCCATGTCCGTAGCCATAGCTGTTCTGCCTTCGTCGCTCGTGATAACCCACTCGAGGAATGCGATCGTAGCCTGAACGTCAGCCTCGGAAGCCTTGCTGTTTACGCACCAGTAGTTCTCGGAACCTGTGCAGAGGCCCTGGTTCTCTTCGCCCTCAGCGCCGATGTAGATCGGGAGCATACCGAGATCTTCGTCTGTAAGACCTGCGTCGAGGCAGTTCTGATACTCCCAAGTACCGTTCTGATAGAAGACAGCCTCTTCGAGACCGAACTCGGAAGCTGCGTCCTCACCTGTCTTGGAGGAGATCATCTTCGGATCTGTTGTGGAGTTGTTGATGTAGAGATCCCAGATCTTTCTGTAATTGTCAAGGTAAGTACCCTTGATAGCGTCTGTGGAATCAATACCGTCAGCCTTGTACTCGTAGTAGATCGGGAGGTTAGCAAGGTGAGTCTTGAATCTCCAGTCGGAGCTGGAATCCATACCCGAGGAAGTAAACGCGCCCTTGATGCCAAGGTCGTCCTTCTTAGCCTGGATATCTTCAACAACTTCCTTCAGCTTGTCAAACGTGTTGATCTCGTCAACGGACTTAGCCTTAGCGCCGTCTGTCTCGAAGTACTTGTTGAGCAGAGTCTTGTTGTAGATGATACCGTATGTCTCGATAACATATGCAACGCCCTTTACTTCACCGTCCTTGATGAGTGCGAAGTCGTCGCTCTTAAGGTTCTTGTAGAGTGATGTTTCCTTAAGGTTGTAGCAGTAATCTGTCCAGGAAGCAAGCTCTACCGGACCGTTTACCTGGAAGAGTGTCGGGGCATTGGACTTAGCCATCTCAGACTTGAGCTGCTCCTCGTAAGTACCGGAAGCTGCGGTCTCGACCTTGACCTCTACGCCTGTCTGATCGGAATAAGTCTTTGCAAGAGCAACCCACTGATCTGCCTGCTCGGGCTTGAAGTTGAGGTAATAAACCTTACCGCCTTCAGCGCTTGCAGTAGTACCGCCAGCCTCGCCGGAAGCTGCGGAAGCAGTTGTGTCGCTGCCTGTGCTCTCTGTGCCGCCATCGGTTGTCGTCTCACCGCAGCCGGCAAAAACGCACATGGAGAGGGAAGCTGCCATTGCAAGGGCAATGCCCTTTTTCAAGTTTTTCATAGTAATTATCTCCTTTATAAAAAATTTATTTGACCGCACGAACATCTGTCTGCTTCGCATCTGCACCCTAACACACATGACATCGGCAAACTCAAAAAACAGCGCAAAACATCCGTAAAAGTCCAATTAGACCTCTAAAGCTATTTTAGCACATATCAATGTACATTTCAATAGTTTGATAAAAATTTTAAAAATAATTTTGTAATATATTTTTTCCGTATCAAGATACGCTCTGTTCTCGGTAAGGATTTTGTTAATTTTTTATCAATGATCACAAAATATTATTTTTGCCTCTGTCACGCCGTTTTCAGGCGTTCTTCCCTGCATTCAGAAGGACGTCCGTCCGCAAGGGAAATGCACCATATTGCTTCGCAAGAATATTACAAAACTTCTCCAAAAGCAGTCTTTCGGAAGCTGCCGCGGCAAAAAAAGCAGTAACGAGCCAAACCGAAATCCCGGCCAAAGGCGGCTCCATATAAAAGGAAACGAACCCTCCTTTCGGGAAAAATGCACGCACGCTCACGGTTATCATTCTTTGCCGCTTCCATATTTTTTGCATTGCACAAAGTACCGCCGCCGCTGTAATATAGTAGTATAGCTTACGTTTGGAATGAGGAGGTCATTTTATGTACATAGAACAGCTTGACGACGCCCGTTTGCTGATCGCGCTCGGAAGCGAAGAAACGACTCTTTTCGGCGGCTCCGCCGAGGCGGAAGACTGCACCGAAGGCTCGCTAAGAGCTTTCTACGGGCTGATCTCGCTCGCCGCGGCAAAAACGGGGATTCCGCTTAACAACAAGCGGATAACTGTCGAGCTGCTGCCGGGAGGCGGAAGCTGCCTGATGATCGTGACATTTCAGCCTCAGAAGCGGCTCCCTGCCGGACGGTCAGTGCGGCTCATTGCAGGCTTTAAAAGCGCCGGAGATATGCTCGAATGTACTTCGAGGCTGCGTGAGATCCCCGAAATATCCTCGGCAGCAGCTTCGATCCGCAAGGCTCGCTCCGGTTATTTCGTTGCGGCATCCTCTGCGCCGCTGCAAGCGCGAGCGATTTTTCGCGTCATGAGTGAGTACGCTCCCGTAAGGAGACTGAGCCTTCGGGAATCGCTTCGCCTGAACGAATACTCCGAACAGCTTTATTCCGGCAGCATCTCAAAGCTGCCCTGAAACAAAATACAGCGTGCAACAAAAAAGCGGTCTACCCGAAATCGGATAGACCGCTGTGTTTTTATTACGGAGTAGTAGCAACCTCTGTTACGTTTCTGTGGAAGCAGATAACGTAGCTGTTGTCAGCGCTGTCCTTCGTCCATTTAAGAGTTTTCTGTGTATTTCCAAAAAGCGTCGTTGCATATGACCACGACTTATCCTGTGTAGCCGCGCCGCCGCCGCTGCCCTTTACGACAGTGTTGGAAAGCATCATACCGCCATTGTAATCATACTTCGACGTTGTGATCGTATAGAAAATCTTGTAGGGGACCTTCTGGCTTGCTTCCGCAAGGCTGTCACTGAGAGGCGCTATCGTAAAGCTGACCTCTTTAATGTCAGTGATCGAGAAAACTGCCTTAAAGTCCAGGTTCTCGTCGGCTCTCATAAAGGTGATCTTTCCGAGAGCTTCGTCGTAGATCATGTACTCATCGTCCTTTTCGACCTTTGCGCCACTCGGAAAAATTCCGCCGACCTTCTTAAAAGTCGTCTTGTTGGTGATGTCGATATTGGACGCAACCTGAAGCTCGTTTCTGATAAGGCGCTCCATCTGCGTTGTGTTATACTGCTCGATCGTCATCTTGCTCGCGTCTCTCGTAACGTCCTGAACCATCAGGAAGACAGAGAGCGTCGCTGCTGAAACAATAGAGACGATACATACAACAACAATAAGCTCTACGAGCGAAAAACCTTTTTTGCTCGGCTTTCTGTATTTTTTAAGGATATCATTCATGTTCATTATTTCACTACCTTTCTAAATCGCATTTTGGTCAGGATCAAGCACTTAAGAAACTACGTTGTACGGAGCGAATGCTCTGACATCAGCCATTCTGTACTCGTCCTTTCCGCCGATATTCTTGTAGTAAACGCGAACCTGAATATCCCATCCGGGCTGCTTCGCATCGTAAATAGTTGTCTTCTGTTCGATGCCGCCAACAATTACCTTCTTCTCCGTTTCCGTTACAGTGCTGTCTGTGACGGGCGTAAGAATATACTGGATCATCTCGTTCTGATTCGTCGGAACATAAAAATTGTCAACCGAGATAACGTTGCCGATATTGTTGTGCTGCACATCAGTGGGAGACGTATTGTTTGCAATAGTATCGACCTTGCCTTCGATCGCTGTTTTAATAGTCGAACCGGAGGGATCGCAGTGCGACGCTATCGTAATGATCTCGTCGGCGATCAGCTGAGCCTTATCCGAAGCCTTCTCTCTTGAGTTATTGGAATAGATCATTTCTCTTGAGAACGCTACGGCGTTGAGGACGCCGACCGTGACGATCGCAAGGATCATCACGGCGCAGACCGTCTCAACAAGGGTAATACCCTTTTTACTGCGTACTTTTGTTCTAAAAATCTTACTTAGCAACGAAGACACCTCCTGACAGCTTCGAGGACTTATCCGTCAGCTTATATCTGTTTCTCCAGTCGTTGCCGCTGTCGTTCGTACTCTTCAGACCTACTGTAATGAGCCTGTCGCTTTCGCTTCTGGTGATGAACTGGTAAGTACCGTGGTTGATCAAATAGTTACCCGAGCCGGTCTTGATGATCGTATCTGTCTTGAAGACGATCGTCTTGGCCTTCAGAGTAAAGTCATTGCCTCCGGCGCTTCTGAAATCAATCGTGTTAGCCGCAATGACAACAGTGTCACCGATAAGGCTGATGTTGCGGTCAACCTTAAGCGTATCGCTTCCCTTAACGCCGTTGTAACGGAAGCTGACCGTGTTCTTCTGAGCGGAAGCGGAGATCGAACCCGACTTAGTGATATTATTTGTCAGAATATCAACGTCCTTGGTACTGTTATCCTTATTTGTACGCCAATCCGTATACTTCTTTGCGGAGTGCATTCCGTAGTTGGAAGGCGTCGTGAAGAATGTCTTTGCCGACTGTGTAAAGAGGTCTATACCGGTCGGAGTCTTGTTCGCTTCTGCCTGAGAGTAGTTGTCGGAACCAAAGTCCTTGTAGAAGTTGATACCGTATGTCTCCTCGCTGATCGAATATGTTCCTGCAAAGATCGTGTAATCAACAGAAGCACCGTTCTTGTCGTGACCGCTGATCGTGGTATCATACTTGAAGTTGAGGATGAACTCAGCGCCGCGCTTTCTGCCGATCCACTCGTTGAGCTTGGCTGTCGGGCTGTTGTCACCGTCTCTGATCTCTGTTCCGTCGTAAGTCAATGTCTCGGTCGAGCCGTCCTCGTCGAAGCTCTTATCGCTGCCGATAGGTTCACAGGTGTTGTATCTGAATCGGCCGCCTGCGTAGATCTTAACAGTCTTAACGGGATTTCCGCCTACCATGCTGTTTTCGTCGGGCTGGTCGTAGCAGACTGTGAACTCGCAGCCGTTGTACATATTGTAGTTCGGCTGTGACGGATCGTCCTCGTTCGGGAAGTCAAACGCGAACGCATAGAAGTTTTTCTGTGATGTCGTAAGGATCTCGCTCGTGTAAGGAGCCCACTCATTTGTCGTCTTGTTCTTGACGTAAAGTCGGATACTCTCCTTGCCCCATCCGCCAAGGCCGTCCTTAGGCGTATCGTCTACGGTTATAATTACGGCTGTTGACTTGATAAGAGCCTGCGGATTGTTGAGCCAGAGTCTGAGGTTGTCACCGCACTCATTGAACTTGTCAACTGTCTGGCGCGATGTGTTGTTACCCCACATATACTCCGAAGCACCTGGCTGAGTATATCTCTTAAGAAGATCCTTAAGTCCGTCCTTCCATCTGTCTGTATACTCAAAGATGCTCTGACGGATCTGCTCACCTTCCATGAATACCATCATGTGTGTAGGATCGTCGCCAATCCACTTTCCGTCTTCCCAGTTACTCGGGTTGGTATCATTCTTTGCTTTCGTTACGTCATCAGAACTGTAAATTCTTGCCTCTCTTACAGCGTCCATGAAATACGTTGCTGCTTCAAGAAGACCGGAATAATCGGTGATCTGATCCGAAGACCACGGGCCGCTCGAATAGTATTTATTCTTAAGGCTTTCCTCCTGGTCGCCGAGACCTGTCATTTCGAGGATCTCGTTATTCTTATACGTGTACGTACCCTGCGTTGTGCTGTAAAGATAGCGCTTCGGGATCTTCGTGAGCTGGAATACGGAGTTAAGATCGAGGTATGCGTGCATTACCTTCGTTCTCGGGTGCATATACCAGGTGAAGCCGGTAGCAGAACCTTCCGCAAGGATCCTTGTTGTTCTGCTGTCGTAGCCGGCAAACTCGTCATAATTCTTTTCGTACGAGTTCGCAAGCTCCTCGCCGGTGAAGTAGATAATAGACGACTTGTGCTCAGCTGCCTCAAGAGCCGCTGCGCTCGCCTTATTTGTGATCGTATGACCTTCCGCGTCCTTATCGGGAGCCTCATAGAACTGGAAGAAGGAATACTTGCCCTGGTCAAACGGGAATACATAATATCCCTTGTTATCGGAGCCGCTTGCCTTATTATCCTGGTTGAGCTTTGCGTATGTTTCCTGACCGATCGGGCCGTAAGCGTGTACGTATACGTTGCTCCAGCTCTCGGTGTTGCTAAAGTAAGCGGAAACAGTGACCTTGCCTGTGAGGTGGCGTACGGTGATCTTTTCACCGTCTACCCATTTATCCTCGCCCCAGCTTTCTGCGTCTGCATCAACAACGCCTCGATCCGGGTTATAAGAATACGCCTGAACGTCGCCTGTCTTCGGCTTATAGATATAGACGTCGCGGTTTACATTCTGCGATTCTCTGACTGCCTCAAACGACTTGTTGTTGTTTATGATCTCCTGTCCGGCACTGAGAACGCCGTTGATCTTTTCGATCTTAACAGTCGTTGTTACAGGTATACGGAATGTGTACCATGACGGAGTATAACCGCCGTAGTTAAAGTAGGACGGTGAACCGTCTTTATACGTCTCATCGGAAACGAAGTTTCCGCCTGCACGGTTCCACATATACAGGAAATTACCAACATTACTTGAGTTAATATTCTCATAGTATGTATTGCCGTATGCTTTGTACGTATGCTCTTTTGTATGATACGTTCCGCCGTAGATATTTGTTTTCCAGTCGCCGCTGTTTTCTTTAAGCGACATATCGCCTTCAAACATATATCCGATCATTGAAGCGTAGTTCTTTCCGCCGCCGGTGCTGTAATCATTCCAGACGATAAGGAACGAACTGGAATTCAGGCTGCACGGAACAGCGTAATACTTCTCACCCTGATACGAAAGAACCTTTGCGTTTGAGCCTTTGAAGCTGGGAACTTTAAGATAGTATCTGTCATTTACCTTAAAGTCCGTATACGGATAAGAAGAGAATGCCCACTTCTGTGAAGGACTCGGGCTGCCCGATGCGAGCATATTGAGAACATTTACGATCGGTGCGTCGTAGTAGTTGCACTGGATAGAGCCGTAGTAAGCCATCGTCTCTGTCTTGTGTTCGATCTTTGTTCTCAAGTTTACATACATATTGTACTCCTGAGAATCGCCGGTCGTCCAGCGCTTTCTGTTCTCGCTGTCATTTTCGGAAATGATCGGGAAGAAAATGGTGCTTTCGGAGCCTTTGAACTTCGCGGACGAAATGTTGTCCGTATATTCAAAATCGGCCGAATGCAGCTGCTTGTAAACGGAAGTCTTTTTGTTGCTGAAGTAGCAGTACTCCGCATCCTCCGGAATATCCGCCCACCAGTTCACACCGTCGTCGGCCTTCTTTGCCGCGAAGCAGTTGAAGCCTGTTTCCCCGGTGTAATACGTAATGTATACCTTTTCCCAAGGAGTGCTGAACTTGGAGTCCTTGCTGTGGTCATTTACATTGAGCAGCTTGTCGTTGTGGAAGCCGACGTGTACTCTGTGTACCGTGTCTTCCGCGGGAGGTGTGATGGAGAACGTGATCTCAGACTTGCCGGGATCGTTCTTATGGTACGTAAAGTTGATCGTAACATAAGCGCGGTCAGACAGTGTGTACGACTTTGCAGCCGTCGAGCCCTGCGTCACGAGATAATTCTCATTGCCTTCTTCATTGCTGATCTTCTCGCCCCATGTGAGGTCATAGTTTACGAGGCCTTCCTCGGTCTTCGCGCTCGAAGGAACGATCCTGACGTCGTATGTACCTGCCTCCTGGAGGCTCTTCAGCTTGTACGAATAGATGATATCGTTCTGATCCGCACCCTGCTCTTCAAGGGTGTAATCAAGCATATCATCGAACGTATAAGTATCGGCATCGTCTGTCGACCAACCGTTGAATTCACCGACAGCATAGAACTTATCGACATTGGACGTCTCGACAAGGCTAAAGTTCGGGAGCTTGGAACCATCGTCCTGGATCTCAAGAGTGATCGTAATGAGATACTTGTGGATCTTGCCGTCGGGATCCGTCGGAGGCGTGATCTCAACGCTCGTATCGTCGTCGCCTTCAACATTCGTGACTGCACTTACCCATACGCCGTCATCATTTCTTTTTCTGCCGTATACTCTTGTCCAGTCAATATCACCCTCTGTCGTTCCGGGATCTCTCTCTGCGATCTTGAACTTGAGAGTCTGACCGGTAAGAACCGTCAGTGTGTTGTCGCTGTACGTCATTACGTTATCGACATCGGCGTACATTTCCATGTCGCGCGTAAGCTCATAACGGCCGTGACCGGACATACTGTCTACGCCGTCCTGCTTCTTGCCCCACTGGTTCATCCAGCCGACTACGGAATACTGGCAGTTATCCTCGGGGATTTCGCCGATATCCCTAACGTCTATCGACTCCGCATTATCTCCGGGGCTGGAGAATGTGATGCGGATCTTGTTTGTTTTCGGAGTAAAGGTGGACTTATATCCATCCTCCTCAGTACCTGTACCCCAGAAGTTCGTGTAGTTCTCGTGCGTTGTATCTCCGACCAATACACCAACATTGGGGTAAGTCTCGTTCGGATACAGCTGGTTCTGATACATGGCATTACGATTAACCTTGGAACCCTTCTTAGTAAAATCGCCGTCAAGATAGAATCTGTTAATATAATCCGGCTTCTGAACGATAAGGAACTGCTGCTGCTGTCTCGGAGTGACATCAACGTCGATCGTATATACGTTGCCGCCCTGATCTTCGAGCTGATCTTTTAGAGCATTCCAGCTCTTGCCGTCCTGCCATCCGTTCATTGTGCCGACGAGGTAGTAGTTGCCGGCGCTGTTGAGCGCGAGCTTCTGGAACTCAAGCTCGTCATCCTGTGCAGCCGTACCTGTCGGTGCGGGAGGATCTGAGCTGTCCGGATTGTTGAACGTCGCCTTTTCGTATGTCGGAACCTCAACATCGCTCTTGAATATCTCAGCGCTGTACTGGATCGTTGTTTCGGGAGCGTCGTTCTTGTCAACGGGCTGGCCTACCGCCTTGACGTTTACTTCAACGTAATCGCCCGCGCTGAGGTCGCCGTGCTTTACGAACCACTGGTTTGCTTCCTCCTCGCTGCCGAAGGAAGCGCTCGAGCCTGTCTTGGGATCGTAGCATACGTAAAGCTCAAGAAGCCTTTCCTTGCCGTACGTGTTCTGGCTGACTACGCGGCCGGAGCCATACGAATACGTAGCGCCACCGATATTGATAGTCTTTCCGAAGTCGTGAGACCAGTCTCTCCACCAGCCGTAGCCCTCGTATGTAAATCCGGGCATACTCGTGCTGACGTACTGGCTCGAATTCGTGGTCGCGTTGCCGCTTGAATCGATGTATTTACCCTCGGAGTTCTTTCTGAACTGGTCGGTCGCACCTGTTTCCTTGTAGTGGACGATAGCTGTCTCACTCTTCGTATATACGGTGTACCACTCGCTGCAGAACTTAACGAAGTTGTCAAGCTGAGTCTTGCCGCCATTGGAGCTGCCGCCGGTCATACCCGTGTAGGTAGACGTAAAGAAATCCTTGCCGTCGCTCTTCTGGCCCTTCATGTCCTTGAGGTTGTTCTGGTTTACTTCAAAGTAGATATCAACGCCGTTTGCAGCGCCAAGCTCGTCCTCCGCGGGGATCGGGATACCGAAGAACTCCCAGGACTGCTGGTCGTCGCCGGCGTCTCTGACGCTGTTCGCTCTTGTGATGATGCCGTTTACAAAGTGAAGGTTACGGTCGAGGTTGAAGGTTTTCTGCGTAACCCACCAGCCGCCGCCTTCGTAGCTCATAGCGCAGTCGCCGGCAGGACCTTTCTTGTCCCATGAGCCGTTCTGCACCTTGCTGTAAGCGTCATTCCATGTCAGCTTGTTGACGATACTCGACTGTGCGTACAGATTTACAACGCCGGGCTTTCCGGAATCGGGAGCCGGGCTGATCTGGTTGTACCACATATAGAAGAACGGGGCGGAGTCAAACGCCTGCGTTGCATGAACGTGGAAACGCACGTATCTTGTAAAGTTTGTGGTCTGATAGTTGATCGATCCGGTGAATGCGTTCGCCTCCGAATCACCGAGACCGCCGAGCGTATACTCCTTTGCGAGCGTATACGCCTGCTCGTCACCGTATTTGCATACGGCGTTGAGAGTCAGCTTCGATACGTTTGAGGACGACTTTGCGTTCGTTACCTCAATGTACGTATTGGGGCAGTTCGTCTTGAGATCCTTGATCTCGTTGTCGCCCATAGTCGCGTTTACGCCCTTCTTCGTTTCGTAGAAGATGGCGCCGTCGGCAACATTGTCGGTCTTAAACACGACAAGTCCTTCACCCGACAGGGTTCCGCCGGGGACGCGCTTGGGGTTTTGTGAATAGTACGACTCGGCAAAAGAAATCGCGCTCTTGGCCTGAACGTACGCTTCGCGCTGGTCGATCGTGACCTGCGTCGTGCCGATGTTGACCGAAGCCAGCGACACCAGCAGCGCTACAAGAATGGCGAGCACTATACAAATCGCCATCGTTGTAGACAGAGCCAAGCCCTTTTTCGAGTTCTTCCGCCGGAAGTAACTGCTGTGAGCTCTCATAGCTAACACCCTTTCTAAATATGTTTTCCCCCTCTGTGGGTAAAAAAGCGCAGACTTCCCCTACCCACAGATAATTCTATACAAATAAATTATATAACACTCTAAGGAAAAATCCAATACTTTTTAAAAAATGCGGTGTAAAAATTTTTCATCTTTCTTTTGTTGAAGATTCACAATATCTTTTTCACGATTCCAACACATTCTCCGCTGTGCTTTTATTTTTGTATATTTTATTCAAAAGATATGAAAAAACGAATTGAAAAAGCCTGCCGCACAGTGAGGCGGCAGGCCGTATTGACTGTATTTATTCAGACGTCGGAAGGGTGTTCGCTGTGTACCTGACGAATAAAGATATTCGCCATCTTCTGGAACTCCTTGTCGGCGTCGTCCGGGAGCTGACCGTGCTCCTCGCGATCCTCGCCGTCCGTCGAGCAAAGCAGGCGCGTTCCTCCGAGAGAGCGCTCCGCGAGAAAATACTTAACCTCGCCCGTCGTCTCCTCCAGGCAGAAATAGAGCGTATCCGCAAGCCCCGGCACGTCCGTTCCGGGCTGCTTCACAACGACGAAATCGAAGAATTTGTCCTCTGACTTCGCCCTTTGCAGGTAGACCTTGAAGTCCTCGCTTCCGTACGCCTTGTCAAAGACGCCGAGGTAAACGATCATCGCGTCAACGAAGAACTTACCCTCCTTGTCCAGGATAGAGTTGAGCATATTGGC
This sequence comes from uncultured Ruminococcus sp., assembly GCA_902792115.1. Lineage (GTDB taxonomy): Bacteria > Bacillota > Clostridia > Oscillospirales > Acutalibacteraceae > RUG592. The sequence continues at coordinate 19,340 of CADAYJ010000021.1, forward strand.
TCTCTCCTCGTGAAACATTTTCGGCAGCAGCTTTTTTTCAAGCGTAAGCCGCCCCTTTTCAAGCTCAGTCATATTACAAACCTCCGGTGTGATCAAAAATCGAAAGCCGTGCCCTCGGCAGGCTATATTAAAGAAAACGCTGCGCTTCCTCCTGTGCCTTCAGGAAAAGCTCCCTGATCCGCTCGTGGTCGCCCTTCAGGTAAAGATATCCGAAAAGCGCCTCAAGCCCCGTTGCGTTGTGGTAGTCCGTCTTGCTGGCGTGCTTCGGAACGGTGGACGCGCCGGCGTTTTTGCCGCGCCTGAATGCGCCAAGCTCCTCCTCCGTCAGCATCGGCATCAGCGTTTTTGCCGACTTTGCCTGCGTTTCGCAGCGCACGATCTCGATTTTTTCGCTGTTCATCGCGCCGACGGGGCGGTTCCCTCCGCAGACGAGCATCTCACGAACGAGCAGGTCGTATACCGCGTCGCCGATAAACGCAAGCGTCAGGGGGCTTAATGTTCTCAGATCGACGTCATTGTCAAGAAGCCGCATAACAGTCACCCTTAGTCAACAAATTCAAATTCAAAGTCGTAGATCGAGACGGTGTCTCCCTCCTGTACTCCTGCGTCGTAGAGCGCGTCGATAACGCCGGCGTTGAGCAGCACGCGCTGGAAATACTGGAGCGACTCGTAATCGTCGAAATTCACGGAGTTCATTATGCGGACGAGCCACTCGCCCTCGACGAAGAACACGCCGTCGTTGTTCGTGATCTTTACCTCGTTCTTCTTCGAGCGGTCGATCTCGACAACGGGCGCCGCCTCCGGCTCAAAGCGCTTCACCGGCGGCAGCTTCGACAGCTCCTCGCGGATACAGTCGAGCAAGGGATCGACGTCATAGCGGATCGCCGCCATGATCGGAAAGAACTTGTACCCCTGATCCGTCACGAATTTGCGGAACTCCTCGATCTGCTCGTCCGTCGCAAGATCGCACTTGTTGCCGGCTACGATCATCGGTCTTCCGGCAAGCTCGGGGTTAAACTTCTCAAGCTCCTCGTTGATCGTGCGGAAATCCTCCTTCGGATCGCGCCCCTCGCTGCCGGCGACATCAACGACATGAACGAGCATTCTGCACCGCTCGACGTGGCGCAGGAACTGGTGACCGAGGCCGACGCCCTCCCACGCGCCCTCGACAAGCCCGGGGATATCAGCCATAACGCACGACTCACCCTCGCCGAAGCGGACGACTCCGAGCACGGGCGTGATCGTCGTGAAGTGATAGTTGGCGATTATAGGCTTCGCTTCGCTCACGACGGAGACGAGCGTACTCTTTCCGACGTTCGGGAATCCGACGAGACCGACGTCCGCGAGCAGCTTCAGTTCGAGCTGCACCTCGTATTCCTCGCCGGGCATACCGGGCTTTGCGAAGCGCGGAGTCTGGCGCGTGGGCGTGGCAAAGTGGATATTGCCCCAGCCGCCCTTGCCGCCTCGCGCAACGACGACAGGCTCGTCTCCCGATATATCGGCGAGCAGCCTGCCCGTTTCGGCGTCCTTGATAACGGTGCCGCGCGGCACGCGGATCACAAGATCCTCCGCTTTCTTGCCGTTGCAGCGTCCGCCTCTTCCGTTCTCTCCCTTCGGGGCGGTGTATTTTCTCTTGTATCTGAAATCGGCGAGCGTTGAGAGATTGTCGTCCGCCTTAAAGACGATATTTCCCCCTCTGCCGCCGTCACCGCCGTCCGGTCCGCCGGAGGCAACGTATTTTTCGCGGTGGAACGCAACGGCGCCGTCGCCGCCGTCTCCCGCCTTGATCTTTATTTTTGCGTAATCTACAAACATAAGCTACCTCCGACCTTTATTTACCTATGGATAAGCATTCTTGTCTGATGTCCCTCGCAGCCCTGAACAGAGCAGAAGAACTCCCAGCCGTACCGCTCGTAAAAGCCGATATGATCGGTCACAAGATACAGCGGCGAGATACCCTTTTTCCTCATATCCTCAACAGCCAAATCAAGAAGTTTTCCTGCTATCCCCCGGCATCGGTATTCCTCCTCTGTAAAAACAGCGCATACATTCGGAGAAAGATCCTTTCTGTCGTGAAAATCGTTTTCGATAATGCCCAGACCGGCGGCTATCCTGTCGCCGTCAAGGCAGAAATACCAGCCGTATTCTGTTTTTCCGGAGAGGCAGCCGTCCATACATTCAACGTATGCCTCGGCCGGAACGCCCCACTTGCTGCTGAACCAGCGCGCCGCTTTTTCCTTTAGCGCCGGCATCTGCCTGAGCTCGATATATCTCATGCCTTCCATATATTCTTAACTATCTCGCGCTCGCTGCCCTGATACATTCCCACGCCCTTGAAAATGTTCTCAAAGCCGAGCTTTTCCATAACCCTGACGGAAGCCTTGTTCTCGGCAAGGCACACGCCGTAGATCTCGGTCAGACCGCGGATAGCGGAGATCCCCCGCAAAAAAGCGTCTGACGCTTCCGTCGCGTACCCCTTGCCTCTGTACTGCTCCGCGATGTGGTAGCCAAGCTCCCAGCCGTCTTCTATCTCGACGAGCTGAACGTAGCCGATGTTCTCGCCCGTTTTGAGCAGGACGGGGTAAACGAACGGACCGTCCTCGGTGCCGTACTGCCCCATCAGAAATTCTATCGTTTCGAGAGCGTCCTCGACCGTTTCAAAGACCTCGTCGGGAACAAACCTTCTGTTGTCCTCATCGAGTGAGTTTTTATGTACGTCCTCCGCCATATCGCGAGTGAATTCCGTTATGACGAGGCGCTGTGTTTCTATCCTCATATATTTTTCCTCCATTAAAAAACAGAGGGACAGTAAAAGCATACCGTCCCTCAAATCAAATCATCCGAAAAGATAATTACTGCTCGGCAGGATAAACCGATACCTTCTTGCGGTCGCGGCCAAGGCGCTCGAAACGAACGATGCCGTCTACCGTTGCGAAGAGAGAGTCGTCGCCGCCGCGGCGAACATTCTCGCCGGGATGAATGTGCGTGCCTCTCTGCTTGTACAGAATGTTGCCTGCCTGAACGAACTGACCGTCTGCGCGCTTTGCGCCGAGACGCTTGGACTCGGAGTCACGGCCGTTCTTTGTGGAACCCATACCTTTTTTATGAGCAAAAAGCTGAATATTAACCTGAATCATGGTTTACACCTCCGTAAATTTAATTGTGATAAAATCGCTGTACTGCTTTTCAAGCTCAAGCAAGTGCAGCTTAAGTCCTTGCAGAAGAACGCTGCATCTTTCCGCGTCCTTCTTTGAAATTTTCAGTACGGCGTCGCCGTCGCCTGCCGAGACCTCAGCGTCTGTGTGCAGAACGTCGGTAACGGTGTTCATCGTCATGATAACAGCGGAGCTTACAGCCGCGCAGACGATATCGCTGCCCTGATCGGCGTAGCCCGAATGACCATGAACGCGAAAGCCCAGAAGCTCCCCGCCGCCCGTGAAAAATTCGACCTCAGTCATGGATCACACGCTGATGCTTGTGATCTCAACCTTTGTGTACGGCTGACGGTGACCGAGCTTTCTCTTCTCGCCCTTCTTCGGCTTGTAGGTGGAGACTGTGATCTTCTTGCCTCTGCCGTTCTTGAGGACCTTACCTGCTACGGAAGCCTTGTCAGCAGCGCTGCCGGTTACGAGATCGTTCTCCGTACCAACTGCTACTACCTTAAAGTTTACTTTCTCATCTGCCTCGGCGTTGAGCTTCTCTACGAAGATGACGTTGCCTTCCTCGACCTTGTACTGCTTTCCGCCTGTTTCGATAATTGCGTACATTTTGCAGACACCTGCACTTTCTTTTAAGACTCGCTACCATAAATGATCTCGCTTTCGCGCTTTCCCGAAAAGGGCACGACCATCGGGCGCAGGGCATAAATCCCCCTGTCTTTGGTGCCCGTGATAAGCGGCATTCTCATTGTATCATCACAAAAGCGCTTTGTCAAGGGATTTTTTTAAAAATACGGCGCATTTTTGCAGCCGCCGCGCTATCCGCTTGACATTGGGTCAAATTATGATAAAAT